>NZ_CP146242.1:2185000-2300000 GCF_037039395.1 Agrobacterium vitis
CTGACCTCCAGCTAAGGTCCCCAAGTCATGGCTAAGTGGGAAAGGATGTGAGGATCCCAAAACAACCAGGATGTTGGCTTAGAAGCAGCCATCATTTAAAGAAAGCGTAACAGCTCACTGGTCTAAATAAGGGTCTTTGCGCCGAAAATGTAACGGGGCTAAAGCCATGCACCGAAGCTGAGGATTTGCAGTAATGCAAGTGGTAGCGGAGCGTTCCGTAAGCCTGTGAAGGGACAGTCGTGAGACATCCTGGAGGTATCGGAAGTGCGAATGTTGACATGAGTAACGATAAAGGGGGTGAGAGACCCCCTCGCCGAAAGACCAAGGGTTCCTGCTTAAAGTTAATCTGAGCAGGGTTAGCCGGCCCCTAAGGCGAGGCAGAAATGCGTAGTCGATGGGAACCACGTTAATATTCGTGGGCCTGGTGGTAGTGACGGATCACACAAATTGTACAGTCTTACTGGATTGATTGTGCAGTGGAGTGGTTCCAGGAAATAGCTCCACCGTATAGACCGTACCCGAAACCGACACAGGTGGTCAGGTAGAGTATACCAAGGCGCTTGAGAGAACTATGTTGAAGGAACTCGGCAAATTGCACGCGTAACTTCGGAAGAAGCGTGACCCCTTTTTACGCAAGTGGAGAGGGGTGGCACAGACCAGGGGGTAGCGACTGTTTATCAAAAACACAGGGCTCTGCGAAGTCGCAAGACGACGTATAGGGTCTGACGCCTGCCCGGTGCTGGAAGGTTAAGAGGAGAGGTGCAAGCTTTGAATCGAAGCCCCAGTAAACGGCGGCCGTAACTATAACGGTCCTAAGGTAGCGAAATTCCTTGTCGGGTAAGTTCCGACCTGCACGAATGGCGTAACGACTTCCCCGCTGTCTCCAACATAGACTCAGTGAAATTGAATTCCCCGTGAAGATGCGGGGTTCCTGCGGTCAGACGGAAAGACCCCGTGCACCTTTACTATAGCTTTACACTGGCATTCGTGTCGGCATGTGTAGGATAGGTGGTAGGCTTTGAAGCTTGGACGCCAGTTCGAGTGGAGCCATCCTTGAAATACCACCCTTATCGTCATGGATGTCTAACCGCGGTCCGTTATCCGGATCCGGGACAGTGTATGGTGGGTAGTTTGACTGGGGCGGTCGCCTCCGAAAGAGTAACGGAGGCGCGCGATGGTGGGCTCAGACCGGTCGGAAATCGGTCGTCGAGTGCAATGGCATAAGCCCGCCTGACTGCGAGACTGACAAGTCGAGCAGAGACGAAAGTCGGTCATAGTGATCCGGTGGTCCCGCGTGGAAGGGCCATCGCTCAACGGATAAAAGGTACGCCGGGGATAACAGGCTGATGACCCCCAAGAGTCCATATCGACGGGGTTGTTTGGCACCTCGATGTCGGCTCATCGCATCCTGGGGCTGGAGCAGGTCCCAAGGGTTTGGCTGTTCGCCAATTAAAGCGGTACGTGAGCTGGGTTCAGAACGTCGTGAGACAGTTCGGTCCCTATCTGCCGTGGGTGTAGGAATATTGACAGGATCTGTCCCTAGTACGAGAGGACCGGGATGGACATATCTCTGGTGGACCTGTTGTCGTGCCAACGGCATAGCAGGGTAGCTATATATGGAATGGATAACCGCTGAAGGCATCTAAGCGGGAAACCAACCTGAAAACGAGTATTCCCTATCAGAGCCGTGGAAGACGACCACGTTGATAGGACGGGTGTGGAAGCAGGGTAACCTGCGAAGCTTACCGTTACTAATAGCTCGATTGGCTTAATCGTTCTCATTGACAATGCTCATCGACTTCCTCGATGAGCCATCTGTTTAGCGCTCACGCATGAGCGGCTCGTATACGAGCCTATGCTCCGCGAGGGCGCCGAACGATCGGCGACGCGCTTTGCGCTTGCGGACTTCGTCCGAAGGCGCCAAGCAAAACGTCGACGAATGACGTGTTCACAAAAAAAACGGGCAACGCCCGCCAGCTTCTCACATATGCAAAGCATCAATACGGTTCCGTATTAACGCTTTGGCACCCTTCTGAGCGCAAGCGAAGAAGATGGGTTTGCCAAAGAAAAGGGAACACTATTGATGCGAAGCATCAACATTGCCCTTAGCTGACCTGGTGGTCATGGCGGGGCGGCCGCACCCGTTCCCATTCCGAACACGGCCGTGAAACGCCCCTGCGCCAATGGTACTTCGTCTTAAGACGCGGGAGAGTAGGTCGCTGCCAGGTCTGCTAATGGCAATGTTGATAAATACATCAAAACACTCTTCTCTCACACACTTCGGCCCTGCCGAAAACCTCGGGCCGCGCAAGCGGCTCTTTCGCTTTAAAGCCCCTGAAATACGAGGCAAAAATAACAAAACTCGACATCTTACCGCCCACAAAACCCGGGTGGTAACCCAAACAAAAATCGTTTGATCTGTCGAAATATATCCCAAACGGGATGCAAGAATGGTAACGCGGGGTGGAGCAGCCCGGTAGCTCGTCAGGCTCATAACCTGAAGGCCGCAGGTTCAAATCCTGCCCCCGCAACCAATCCCCCGCTATACCAACCCTGCTATAACATCAAAGCCCCCAACGGGGCTTTTTGGCGTTTCTTGGCTTCACTTGCGCCAACACGGCACTCACCATAGCGCTCCACAATCCCCCAGACGTCACTTTCCACAATCCTGAACGATGCGCAAACTCATCCGCATCCGCCAACTGGAGCAAACCTAAACGAACAAATTCAATGCCTATAACTCAAATTGTAACGTCCAGATTTTGGCGAGATTCCAGGGCCTTCACGCCCAGAAACTCTTCAGCGTCGCTCAGTTTCAAACGTCTGAAGGCATCATTCAGCCAAAGGTATTAGGGTGTAATTCATAAGTGATCTCTTCTATTCACGAATCCTTTATTGTTCTTCACAATAATCGGTTTGTCGACTTTTGAGGAGCCTATGAATTCGCCTGGGTCATACTTGGCGAGTGACACTCACCTTCGATCCAGATTGATAGACTTATTGTAACGCGTTGGATGGCTCACCATGTCCTTATACACACAGTTCAAAAAATCGTCCCGAGCACAGCTAGCAATTACAGAGATCGAAAATCTGACGCGCAGCATGGCTGATGGCGACACGTCACGTCGCGCCCAGGTGGACGTGGCGACCGGCGAGGCAAAGAGCTTGCTGGATGCGGTCAACAGATTGCTCGACGCCGCTATGCGCCCGGTTTCTGAGTCTCCGTGAAGCCACGACCCGCATGGCAATTGACCATGACAAGGGCGATATTGATGCCATTCTTCCGGTCGATGCCTTCAAGGGTGATCTTTCCGTCATAGCGAAGGGCATCAACGAAATGGTCGCTGGCCATATCGCCGTTAAAGTGAAGGCAATGGCCTGCGTTCAGGAGTTCAGCGACGGGAATTTTGAGGCTACGCTTGAGCGGTTCCCGGGCAAGAAAGCATTCATCAATGACACGGTGGAAACTTTGCGTGGCAATCTCAAGGGCTTTATCGCCGAGATGAATCGCATGTCAGCGGAGCACGACAAGGGTGATATCGATGTCTTCGTGCCTGTAGAGCGGTTTAAAGGCGACTTTGCGGTGATGGCGAAGGGCGTCAACGACATGGTCAATGGCCATATCGTCGTCAAGAAAAAGGCCATGGCCTGCATCAAGGAATTCGGTGAAGGCAATTTCGAGGCGACGCTGGAGCAATTTCCAGGAAAGAAAGCGTTCATCAACGAAACGGTAGAAACGCTGAGGAACAATTTCCGAGACATCGTTACCGAAATCCAGCGTTTAACCGTGGCGTCTACGGCGGGAAATCTGAGCGAGCGAGGCGTGGCCACCCGGTTCGTCGGAGATTTTGCCAAAATGGTTTCCGGTATAAATTCCATGCTGGATGCTATTCTGTTGCCAATTGGTGAGGGCAATAGAGTGCTTAATCTCGTCAGCATTGGCGATCTGACAGAACATGTCGAAATTGCCTGTGAAGGCGACCATCAGAAAATGAAAGACGCAATCAATTCATTGGTCGACAATCTGACCAGTTTTGCGACGGGCGTCGCCACTGCGGCTGATCAGGTGACCAGCGGCAGCCAGGCGCTCTCCTCCACCTCCGAGCAGCTCTCGCAGGGTGCGACAGAGCAGGCCTCTGCGGCTGAGGAGGCCTCGGCGTCCATGGAGCAAATGGCCGCTAATATCAAGCAAAACGCTGACAACGCATCCCAGACAGAGAAGATTGCCCGCCAGTCTGCGAAAGATGCCGAGTTATCCGGCGAGGCGGTTGATAAAGCCGTCAATGCCATGCGCACGATTGCTGAAAAGATTTCCATCGTTCAGGAAATCGCTCGTCAGACAGATCTTCTGGCGTTGAATGCCGCCGTTGAAGCGGCTCGTGCCGGTGAGCACGGTAAAGGCTTTGCTGTTGTTGCATCCGAAGTGCGCAAGCTTGCTGAACGTTCTCAGGCAGCAGCAGGGGAGATCAGCGGCCTGTCCGGTGAGACCGTCAAGGCAGCGACCGCAGCTGGCGAAATGCTGAACAGGCTCGTTCCTGATATTCGCAAGACCGCCGAACTCGTCTCGGAAATTTCTGCCTCCTGTCGTGAACAGGATCTTGGAGCCTCCCAGATCAACGAGGCCATTCAGCAATTGGATAAGGTCACGCAGCACAACGCCAGTGCCTCGGAGGAAATGTCGGCCACCTCTGAAGAGCTTGCGTCTCAGGCAGAGGAATTGCAGTCTTCGCTCACTTTCTTCCAGACGGGAGACAGTAGCGATACTCAGACACGCAAATCCAGGGGGACCGTTGCGCCAGTCCGCAGTGCAGTGCCATCGGCCCAGCCAGTCCGCAAGCCAATGGCTAATCGTTCCGTTGCAGCGCAACAAGCTCGCGCGAAGGGTTTTGCACTCGATCTTTCCATGGGTGGGCCGGACGCAGAAGATGATCGCTTCCATCAACTCACTTAATAGCAAGGTCACTTGCCTAAACGACCATAATGAATGCCGATAATTGAAACTCCCAACGGTTCAAAACCCTGGGAGAGTTCAGGGCGCGACATCTTGAAATGTAGTGGTGAGCAGAACAATCATTCAGATGGCTTGGTGGTCAGTGGCCAAGTCATCTGGCCTCGTAATTGTCATGGGAGAGTTCCTCAACAACGCGGTCCTTACTCTCCGCTGCGAAGATAGCCGTTGCGAGAGCACCTATCAGCAGAATTACCGCGAAGGCCTCCTTACTCCAGGGACGCGCCCGAGCAGTGCGTCGCAGCGGCGCTTCAAACAAACATGCCTCAAAGCCAAAATTTGGTATGCCGATTAACAGACGATGCAATAACGCTACCAAGGTGCAGCTCAATTTCGGGTTCGTTTTGAACCAATAATGAGCTGCTCCTTGGTCATCAAAATTTGGCACGTCTGACAGACGTCATGAGGCAAAGCTGGTGTCAGTGACGTGCCAGTTTCAATCATCATTCCACGTAGTATTTGTTGTATTGCTTGCGGAATTTCTCTGAACCGCCAAAGTCGCTATAGCGGGTCAGCGTTTGCATATCGGTCTTGTTCAAGAGAACGCCAAGCACCTTGTTGCTGATATGCGGTTCTGCTTCGAGTAGATCAGATACCAGCTTCTTAGGCGTCTTGCCCCATTCGACCACGAAGACGAAACCATCTGCCAAGGGCGCGAAGGCCTTTGCATCAACGACCGGGCCGAGCGGCGCAAGGTCGACGATAATGTAATCGAACGACTGTCGGACATTTTCGAGCAAGGCATTCATTCCGGGCGATGCGATGAGCTCGTTGGTATGGGCCAGAGATCGGGCTGCCGCGCCGGGTACGATGGGTAGGACGGCGAGTTTCGTTTCCTGATCCACCTTGATGCAATCCTGCCAGGAAACCTCACCAAGCACGGCCTGCACGAGGCCGGTTTTCGGGGCTGGCTGCAGGAGCCGGCTGAGGCTCGGATTGCGCAAGTCAGCGTCGATCAGCAATGTCCGCTTACCGCTGGAGGCAAGCAGAACGGCGAAATTTGCTGCAACCGTAGACTTACCCTCGCCAGGAAGCGCCGACAGAATACCGATAACGCGGCTTGTCTTGCCCTGTAGGATAATATCGGTGGCGAGCTTGGTGTTTCGCAGGGTTTCTGTGAAAGCGGACCGGGGCGCTTCGATCACGGTTCGCATCATTCTGTCGAGCGACACGTTTTCCGCGCCAGGAACGACAGTTGCTCCCTTGGGCGCTTTTTGACGCCAGCGGGCGAGTTTGGGGTTGATTGCCTTTTTCAACTTTGGACCGAGACGGGGCAGGTAACCCAGCGATTTTTGGCCAAGTGTGGTGCGCACATCGCTTTCCAGGCGGAAGTACCGTTCCTGCATTTCCTGGAGAAAGGCCAGCCCGGCACCGGCCATCAGCCCGAGAACCATGGAAAGGGCGATTACCATTGTCTTTTTCGGGCTGGATGGGGAGACGGGTATTCCCGCCTCCGAGATAACCCGCGCTTTGGCTGCTGGCAGGGACTGGCTTTGGCTGGCCACTTCGTAGCGGTTCAGGAAGGCTTCGTAGAGGGTTTTGAGCGCTGACGATTTCTGCTCGAGCTCTCTCAGATGCACAAGTGATCTATTGGCGTCGGAATTGGTGCCGGTCAACTTCTCCAAGCTCCCGCGCAGCGATTGCTCGCGCGACTTGGCGACGTCGAATTCATTGCCATAGCTTGACGTCAGCTGTTGCAATTCCTGGAAAATCTGGCCGCCGACATTGTCTTTTTCAGCCTTCAGCGCTTTGGCCTGTGGATGAGTTGGACCAAAATTGGCAACAATATCCTGTTCACGCTTTTCGATCGACAAATACCGGCTTCTCAGATCTTGCAGGACTTGATTGGCGCCGGCCTGTCCGGAAACGATGGCATTCTTGACCGCATTTTGCGGGCCTTGCGTGACGATGCTTTTATATTGCTCGTAGCGGGCCTGGGCGCTTGCCGCATCGGCCTGGGCAACGATCAGCTGTTTGTTGAGGTCGGTCAACTGCTGTTCCGACATCAGTTCGCCGCCCGTTTGGGTCAGGCCGTTTTCTGCCTTGTATTTTTCAACGTCCAGCGAGGCTAGCTGGGCACGCTTTGCCAGATCGTCCAAGCGACCTTGCAGCCACAGTGTTGCCCGCTCACTGGCGTCGAAATTGGCATTCAACTGATCGGTCAGAAAGGCATCTGCGTAAGCTTTGGTGACTTTCGCCGACAGAAGAGGGTCGGGAGAGCGATAGGATACGGCGATGACCGCACTGCGCATCACCCGTTCCACGGTAATGTTCTGCTGTAGCATGGCAGCGGCCTTGCCGCGCTTGCCGGCTGCAATTTCCGCATCGGTCAATTTCGGACCGGGGCTGACCAGCCTCTTTACGGATCGCAACATGTCCTTGACGAAGGATACCGGTGAGGCGGGAGGATTGGTGACCAGCTCATTATCGCTGAGCTTTGCCTCGTCGACAACCCGCAGGGCCATGCTGTTGGATTTGAGGATTTCCACAGCGCTCGCCAGTTCGGTATCGGCCTGGGAACGGTCACCGGGCGCTGCCTTGTCGTCTTGCGTGTAGCGCGACAGGCTGTCATCCAGCAGGATCTGCGTCATCGACGTATAGTAAGGTGTCGTGAAGAGGAGATAGGTGACGCCGAGCATCACGAAGAGGGCGATCGACAGCCCGACGATCCTGGCCCTGCGCACGGCAATGGTCAGCAATCGATCAAGATCGATAAAGGAATCGGCTTCAGGCTGCTCCCGTTGCAGAACGGCTTTATAGGGATAACTTCTCTCGTTCATGGGGCGGCTCTTCATAATTCGTTGCGGAACATAGTTTGGTCCAAGGATGTCTCGGCGGCACCAGGCATAAGCCGGAAACCGGCTTCAAACGTGGTTGAGGCATGGATGGCTGTCAGGAAAAGACCTCCGCTGACCTGCCAGGATCGATTTAGGGTTCGTCTCCCGCCAATGCCGTGCGGGCGGGAGATCTCCGTCATGGCATGGTCGGTCAACGGACAGATGGACCGCCGTGACTGCTCATGCACATTGGAAAAACTCACACTCATACAGCACTCCAAACCCTTGATCTCGGCAGATGCCCGTTTCCTGGCTTCATCAGAATGGGAATGATCCGATGCTGACGAAGCAAATTGTAGAACAATGTTGATATTCCGATGCCTGATGTCATCCATGACGAACAGACCAGGCCAAGGCACTTTATATCCAAGCATCGTTTTCGCCTTAAATCGATTTCGGACTTAAGGAACTTGCACTATAGGACGTCTTGGTCCGCCTGAATACGGCCTTCATGCGACGGAACCAATTCCTTTAAAAAAGAGTAAACAGCGCAGGTCAAGATCGCTTCTGGTTGGGACAAGGGCTTCATTGATTTTGGCATTGGTGTGCAAAGATCCATGTCACTTCTCTCTAAAGCAGCGTTAGCCCTTGATTGGCGGATCGGCAGAAGAGGTAGCGGCTTTTGATGTCCGGTCTTTCTGCAGGCTCTTTATCAGTCGCTGGAGACGAACGGAGATTGGCATTTTCAGATGGCGCAGCGCCAAGGGATTGGCAAGGGCGGTCTTGATAACACCCGACAGCGATCGTGCCTTGAGACTATCGATCAGATTTATGAAAGCACGCGCTTCCCTCAGGCTGCGGGTTCGGGCCGTCTGGGCCGCAAGCGCTGCCCCTTTCAGCGGATAGCGGGAGATGAAACCGGCATCTGCGGCCATCATTGCATCGACATGATGGAGGCGAAGCACCCGCGAGATCGAACCCTCCCTGATATAATAGAGGTAACCCGCAGTCGGCTCTATCGTGCAGATCGCATTCTCGGCCAAGGCCGAAGCCAGCAGCAGATAATCCTCGCCGATTCTCAGGCTCTCGTCAAAACGCAGGCCTTTGTCATTCAGGAAACTGCGCAGGAAAACAGGCTTCATATAGCCGAAATTATGCTCGGATCGGAACAGGATGTTGGAGCCGATAAACCGCGCCAGATCGATTTTGCCGATATGCGCCAGCGCGTCTTCCAGAAACATCGTCCGGCAGGTGCCGTTCATGTCGATCACGTCGAGATTATCGACGACGACCTGGGCATTTTCGTCCTCTGCGCGCTCGATCATTCGAAACAGCCGCATCGGTTTGAATGTGTCGTCTGAATCCAGTACGGCGATCCAGCGACCACGGGCGGCATCTATTGCTGCATTCCTGGCACCACCCGGCCCCTTATTGCGTTCCAACGCGATCAAGCGAACGCGGGGATCGGTGAGGGCAGCAACCCGGTCGCGGGTATCGTCGGATGAGCAATCGTCGACAACAATTACTTCGACTGTGACATTGACTTGCGACAGGGCGCTTTCAATGGCGCGCTCAATGGTTTCACCGGTATTATAGGCGGCAATCAACACCGTGACGTCGGGGGTCCAGGCGATCATGGCTTGGCAGTCTCCAGCGATCCGTATTGGTGGATTTCACGAAAGCCGAGAATGCCGGAGACGGCGCCGAGATGCAGGATGCCGCGCAGGACGTAGCGATGGCGATGGATTGGCATGAAGGCGAAAACCAGTGCGGCCAGAAAGCAGAAAATAGCCTTTGCTCCGGCCATCAGGATTGCCTTGAATTTCGTCAGGGTTCCCTGGCCTTCAGCCACCAGCCGGCCATGGGTCTGGCCCATGCGGTAGCGGCGCTTGGCCAACCAGTCGAACCGGCTGCGCGATGGGGTCACGGGTTCATGGAGAAGGGCGTTTTCGGCATAGGCGATCCTGCCGCCATTGCGGTATATATAGGTGAAATACTCGGTATCCTCACCGCCGGTCTTGCCCAGCGCCAGGTTGAAACGGCGCTCGGTAAGGCGTGGTGAACGCAGATCGAGAAGCACGTTGCAGGTATAGCCAGTGCGGATTTCACCGCCGACAAAGACCGGGAATGTCGAGTGAAAATCGCCTTTGCGCATCCATTCCGGCGCGTTGTCACTATAGTCCGCCTTGACGGGACCAAGCACGGCATCGGCACCGGTTTGGCGGGCGACCGTCAACAGTTCGTTCAGCCAGCTTTCCGTTGCGGTCTCGTCATCATCGATAAAGGCAAGGTAATCGGCATCGCTGGCATCCAGGCAGGCATTGCGGGCGATGGATATGTTGCCAGCCGGGCAATGGACATAAATCAACCCGCAGGGAAGACGCGGGCGCAGGCTATCGACCAGGGATGCGGCGCTGGGCGTCTGGTCATTGTCGGCAACGATGATGCGCAGGGACACACCGGTGGGAACGTCGATCATGGCGAGCGACAACAGAGCGGTCTCAAGCTCGGGCCGCCGGAACGTGCAGATGCCGATATCGATGCGGATGGGATGGGCGGCATTCATGACGCAACCTCTTGACTGGGCGGCAGCGGATAGGTTTTGCGGTTGCGAAAATCCAACATTTCCCGCCAGAAACCGGCTGACCAGGCGAAATGCATGATCATTGCCGAGACGGCAGCCAGCGGCCCAAGCGGCTGTCGCTCGCCGATGGCGAGCCAGACGCCGTAGCCCAGGCAGGCCAGCGCCCAGACGAGAAGCGGGATGAGGGCGAGCCAGCTGAACACGCACAGCAATGCGAAAACGGCAACCGGCGCCACGGCCAGCGGAATGAGCTGACGCAGGCTTGGACGAGAGCGATGTTTCAGGAAATTCTGGGCGCGACCGCGGCCATAGCCAAAATATTGCCGGTAGAGCGGCAAGGGGCTGGAGCGTGGATAATAGACCATGCTGGTATTGGCGGTCATCCAGACACGAAAGCCGGATTTATTCAGTCGGTAGTCGAATTCCGCATCTTCGTTATGACGGAACGATTCGTCATAGCCGCCAATCGCTTTATAGGCGGCTATGCGGATCAGGGCGTGATGGCCGTGATCCGTCCAGTGACTTTGGGCGCCAGTGCGATGTTTGGAGCCACCGTTGCCGAGCTTGGAATTCTGAGCCAGGGCCGTTGCCTTCTGGAACGTTCCGAAGCCAACCGTCAACATGCCGACCACGACGGAATCAGCCCCGGTTTCCAAGGCCTCAGTCACCAGTGTCTGGCAATAATCTTCAGGATAGGTGCCATGGGCATCGATGCGAATGATATAATCGTAATCAGCGCCGAATTGCGCAACGGTCAAGTTGACGGCGGCGCTCTGGATCTTCTTCGGATTGTCGATCAGCCGGACCTTGGAATTTACAGCGGAAATGCGCGAAACGATCGCCTGGGTCTGATCGCGGCTGCCGCCATCTGCCACGACGATTTCAGCATTCAGATCGTCAAGCGCCTTGGCCAGATTGGCGATGACGCCCGCGATGTGCTTTTCTTCGTTGAGGCAGGGGATGACGATCAGGCATCTTACGGATTTGAGCTTGTCAGCCATCATGAACGTCTACCTTGTTCGAAAGGGTTGGCTTGGTTGAAAGAATCGGCGCCTTCAGGGCGCTTGAATTGAGCGAGCGGGAGGCAACGGGATCTGCTGGAAGCGCTGCAAGTCGGCGCACCAAAGTCTCGCAATCGGCTCTGGTAAGCGTGAAACTGTGTGGGTCCTGGGCGGCTACCGCGTCGAAGGCGGACTGATAACGCTCGGCAGTCATGGTTTCAAACAGCGAAACGAGGGAGGAGACGCTTGCATCCGGCAATTCAAAGCCGATGCCCTTGCGGGCCAGATAGCGTGCCGTCTCAGTCCCTTTCAGGGCAATAGGAACAGTGCCATAGCGGCATCCTTCATAGAGCCGGTTCGGCAAAAGCCAGCTTGAATTCTGGCCTTCCTCGTAGAAATCGATGGCCCAGACGAATTGAACCTGCTGATAAATGCCGGCCAGGTCCTCGGGATTTTTGTAGGGTCCATGAAAATTGACATGCGGTTCACGCGCGACCTGCGCATCGAAATTCTCAAACTCGATATGGGCTGGCCGTCCGCGCATCTCGACAATTGCCGAACCCTGCATTGACCGGGTGAAATCACCGAGCAGTTTAAGGGATTTCGAACAGCGCAGGGCGCCGAACCAACCAATGCGCCAAGGCTGGCCGGGAGCTGGAACCCGCGGTGTCAGCGCCAGTGACGCGTCATGCCCTGAAAGGTCAAGCACCTGGTTTTCAAGCAGCATGGTCGGTAGATCGAGACCTGAAAGCGGCTGAAAATACTGCTCGACAAAGGCAGGAGAACTGGTGATCAACAGGCTTGCCTGGCGACCGAGCCGCGCTTCCAGACCCCGCAGCGATTTGCCGAGGGGATCATTGCGCAGCATCAGCCGATGAATGTCGAGACATTCATAGACCATCGGCACAGGGGCACCGAAAATATGGCGGGCGCGACGGCCGATGGCCAGCATTTCGAGATTGCGGGCAATGATCACATCCGGGCGCGGCAGATGGCCAAGTTTAGCGGCGGCTGACAAGCTTGCTTTCAACACCGTTGCCGCGCGGTGGGCAAACCGGCCATCGGCGGTTATTCCAAGCTCAATCGGCTGAACCCCTTCCACCGCGGCCAATTTGTTTTCATCGCGGCGAAAGCCAGCCAGCATCACGTCCGCACCGCCGGCACGCAACATCATCACCCTGCGGCGAATGGCAGGATCGGCAAGGTCATGCGCAAGGTATAGCACACGTATGGTCATTGGCCCCCTTTGTGCAATTGCGAGGAAACCTCTCTCAAAGAGGATCCGGTTTCCCGCGCCAAATTGCGTCTTCATGGAAAGGTAAGCCACCCATGGCTTACCTCGCCCCCTGTCCTGTTTCAGTGATGCGGCATGTTTTTCCTGAACCTTACCCGGATCAAGCCATGATGCAGCAGTCTGGCAATCTGCGTCCCTATCGAGGTAAGGCCGCTCTCACATTGCTTGGTCTCAATTCAGTGTGCAGGCGACCGATTCCGGGAACTGGCATTTGTCGCCCAGCGCCGTGAATGCCACTCGCTCTACGGTCATGGTCTGCGGGCCGGAATAGGAAAACGACCCCATCCAGTCCTTCAAAGTATCCGTACCCCAAAGGCTAAAGAAGATCTTTTGGGTGTGGCTCGGCAGCTTGGCCGGATCGGTCACATCCTGAACCAGCTTGCCGTTGACATAGTAGCGCAAGCGCTCCTTTTCCCAGACAAAGGCATAATCGTTGAAGCCCTTGTTGGCGCCGTTATCGACGGCAGCCATTTTTTCATTGCCACCCTTGGCCGAGATATACTGGTTGACCTGAACCTGGCTCAGGTTTTTGCCGAGGATCTCGAAATCGATCTCGTCATGGGGAGATTTGTCGCGTGGGCCGATGAAGGTGAAAAAGGCCGAGTTCAGCCCGGACGCATCGGCGGTCTTCAGGCGCGCCTCATAGGTGCCATAGCTGAAGCGCTGCTTGGTCTGGATTTCGGCACAGGAATACTGACGCTCGCCCAGGGGCTTGTCGTCAAATGTCAATTCCAGATGGCCATCCTTGATTTTCACGTTTTTCTTGGTCCACGTGCAGTTCTGATGCGGTCCGTTATTCCAGCCGTCGGAAATATACCAGCGTTTTAAATCCAGTTTGTCAAATGTATCGACAAAGGACTGGCCTTCGGCGGGCTGCTGGGCATGGGCTGTGGACAGGGTCATCAAAACCGTGGCGCCGAAAGCAGAGGCGCAGAGTAGCCGAGAAAACAGACCTCGGAAAAGCGAGGGGTGGTTCATGTCAGTCTCCTTTGCTGAAGGCAAGCGCCCGCCCGGCTGCCGCGTTCTTGTTCTTGTCTCTGCCGCTTGCATTGCGCTGGCCGGTCATTACCCCGTAAAATCCCGGCGTGAGCCGTATCGCCAGGAAATGGGAGGTAAGCAGCAGGCAGAAGGTGACGGGTAGCGCGAGGACGTAAAATAGGGGGTAAGGCCCGATATCGAATTTCTGCCAGACCATCCAAGCGGTCATCAAGATCGGATAATGCGCACAGAAGATCCAGAAACTTAGTCCGCCGGGGGCGGCGACCAGTGTTTTGCCTAGGCGCGTATTCTTGAGCAGCCGGGTCATTTCCCAGGCTCCCAGGCCGCCAATCACCGTGATCAGACCATATATCACATCAAGCCAGAGCGGGTGCTCGTTAAAGCCCGTTCGAAACATGCAGACAAACACCGCCATGGCCGAAATCAGCACGGCTGCCACAATCGGCAAGGCATAACGGTCGAGCTTGCGGATATCGACATTGTGTATCGCAATCGCCGCACCGGCCGAAAACCCGAGAATGATCGACTTTTTCAGGAAGATCATATTGGGCACTGGCAGGATGACATAAAGCAGTAGAACCCCCAGCGTCAGCGCGGGCTGGCGTTTCACCAGGAAGCCAATCAGTGGCGATAAAAGGAAGCAGAGCAGCAGGTCACGCAGGAAATAGAGCGGCAGATTGATCGGCCAGTCTTCCGTCGCCAGCGCGAGCGTAACGAGTTCCCGATAAGACGCGGTCAGAACGCTTGGGAAATATCCTTCGCCATAGCCCATGGATTGCGTGGTCAGCACATACAGGAAAACGATGCTGTTCCACAGCAGGAAAGGCAGCAAAACGCTCGAACTTTTCGAGCGCAGCACTTTCTTGTAATCGAAACCGTCAAGGCCTCGGCGAAACATCAGCAGGCCGGAAATCGCACTGAGGCAGGGAACGCCAATGCGAAACAGCATGTCGCCGAGAAAGGCGCGCAGCCAATCAAAGGCGCCGTATTGGCCCAGATAGGCATTCGACTGCGGATCGAAGGGGACATGTACGAAGACAATGCCGACGATCAGCATCAACCGCGCCATATGAATCCGCGCGGACAGTTCCTGGTCGATCTTCACGATATTCGATACTCCTGTCTTCAATATCCTCTATTGTCCCCATCACCCCGCGGCCCTTCACTATATGAGCCAGCACCTTCACATTATGGGAATGTGCCTGTAAAAATGTGGCAGTGCAGCAAAAAATTTACCTCTGGTTCCTCAATTTTTTGCAGCTTGCTTAGTGAGCTTAGGTGGGATTGGTGGGGCAATAGCTGGATTTTTTGAGAAAATATTGAAAATTCAATGGTTTAAATGCATGCACGTAAAACTATATGTCTATTCGCGTATGCGAATATTTTTTTGTCCATAGCTCGAAAAAAGCTAAGGAATTGCACCGCCTCCACCATCGGTTTTCCCGGAATGGCTCGATAATGAGGCGGCGCAGAGCAGTTTGTAGCGGTTGTCGTCATTCTGCGGGGGCGGGGGGCACGGCTCTGCGATTGCGCACCATGGTTTTCAGTTTTCTCAACAATTCGGCCTCCGTTAGAACAACGAATACACCGTAGATTGTGCCGCCGATCAATCCACCAATCAACACCTGTAGTACAGGATTGGGGACGAGATACCCATAAAAATGAAGAAGGGCGCGTACCATGCCAGCCATGATCAGGGCGGTAACCATCGGCCGTGTGGAAATAAACATGCCCTTGAGGAAGGGCATCTGGTCAGCGCGGAACACCACCCAGGAATAGCCGAAGAGCACGACGACATTGACGACGCACAGCGCCACCATGGCATCGACCAGGTTTCCGAAGGCTGCGGCAACCGCGACGGCGACGGTGGTGACGATTGCCCGGATGACGGCCCACCAGAAGAGCGTACCGCCGTGTCCCACGCCTTTCAGATAGGGAATAAACGTACTGCAAGGTGTGAGAATGCCCTTGGACAAGGCGAGCAGACCGAGAACCGGCCAGGCCCAGGCCCATTGCGGTCCAAACAGCACCAGCATGGCCGGTTCGGCCAATGCCCACATGCCGAACATCATCGGTGCCAACAGCACGGTCGTCACCTGCGTGCTCAACATCAACGCCTGAGAGCGTCGATCCCGGTCATGCATCATGGTGCTGAAGGCGGGAAATAATACGCCCATGACAGCGGAAAGGACGACCTGATTGGGAATGCTGGAAAACCGGTTGGCGGCGGAATAAGCGCCGGCGTCCGACAGGCCGAGATAGCGGGAAATCACCACCATGGGAGATTGGAAAGTGATGAAATTGGCGATTTCCGACCCCATCATCCCGAGGCTGAAACGGCCGAGCGCCAGGATGCGGCGCGGCTTGAAGGCAAAGCCCGGGACATAGCCGGATACATAATAGAGCCCACAAAGCCGGATGATGGAGGAGGAAAACAATTGCGCCACCAGCGCCATCACCCCATAGCCCATCAATGCCATGCCGACAGCGATCAGGGCGCCAGCCGATTCGGAAATCATGCTCCACAGCGCATCCTGGCTGAACTGCATCCGCCGCGCCAGGAGGGCATAGGCAACGTCACCGGTGAGTTGCAGCGGAATGAGCACCGCCATGATACGCACCAGCGGCGCGGCCTCGACTGCCCCCAGCATGGCCGAAATCGGTTCGGCAAACACGTAAAGGAGGGTTGCCATCAGGCAGGAAATGATCAAATTCGCCCAGAAAACCGAATGGATCGTCTCCGGCTCTTCCTTTTCCTGGATGACCAGAGCCGCACCGAAACCCGCACCGCCGATCATCGCCAGAAATTGCACCACGGTTAACGCAACGGCGACCGCACCGAATTGATCCGGGGTGAGAATGCGCGCCAGGATCGGGACCGTGACAAATTTAAGCCCGAAAGTGCCTGTTTTGGATAGGACGCTCCAGCCGACATTCCGGGTTACGGATTTCGCATTGACGGTTGGCGGCATGGGCAAACATCCTTGGGTCTGGGAGCGAAAGAGCGAATGAGAGCTCTTAAGGGTTGTGGGAAAGCGCCAAAATTGTATGTTTCATGGAGAGGTTTTGCTTTCAGAGCGGCAAACACAAGCGCTATGGCTAACCATGATTGCATCATGGAATATGGTGCAAGGCGCCGTAGTCTGATAGCGCAAGGGCACATAACAGGCAACTGAACCTCTTTGTTGAGAAAAGACAGGGCAAAAAGATGGCGAAGCTGACAGTGATTATTCCCTTCTATCAGAAGGAAGCAGGAATTTTAAGACGGGCGCTGGGCTCAGTTTTTTCCCAGACATTTCAGGATTTTGACATTATCGTGGTCGATGACCAGTCGCCTTATTCCATCGATCTGGAATTGCAGCCGCTGGAGCCGCAACACCGCGCCCGCATTCGGGTGATCAAGCAGGAAAACGGTGGCCCGGGCGGTGCCCGCAATACCGGGTTGGACGCAATTGCTGCCGATTGTGACTTCGCCGCCTTCCTGGATTCCGACGATGAATGGGTGCCGGACCACCTGAAAAATGCCTATGAGGCGATGACCCGCTTCGGTGCGGATTGCTATTGGGCATCGATCCACGGCGGAGATGATTTCTACTATCATTTCAGCGTTGCCGAGCTGAAAAAGACCGAGAAAACCGTGCAGCTTCAGGAGGTGCCACTGGTGCTCGAACTGCCGGAAATGCCAGTGGTGATGCTGAAGAACTGGAGCTTTCTGCATCTGTCCTGCATGGTGATCGGCCGCCCGCTGTTTGAGAAAATCCGTTTTGAGGCCGAACTTCGGCTGGCAGCTGAAGATGTGCTGTTCTTCTGCGATTGCGTTCTGGCTGCCAAGCGCGTCATCCTGTGCGATGCCGCCGGGGCTGAGCGGGGCGAGGGGATCAATATTTTCCACAGTATTGATTCGAGTTCTCCTGCCTTTCTCCAGCAGCAGCTGAATACCTGGGTGGCGCTCGATACGCTTGAGCGGCGATTCGTCAACAAACCCGAGGCTTTAAGCTTTATCCAGCACTATAAGCAGACGGCGCGTAAAAATGCTCTCTGGGGGCAGATGGGCATGGTGAAACGCCGCAAGGTACCGCAGTTCGGTGTGCTATTGCGATGGATGAGACGAGATCCTGCCATCGTGCAAAGTGCTTTGGCCCTTGCAGTTGGCAAATTTTCCCGCTGATATAAAAGGATATTGCAATGCAGCGATCATGCATTGTCATCGGGCGTCTGCCTCGCCCCGTAAAGGAACACTCATGCAACCTTACTATTGGGAATCCGCCCATGGAAATTTCGGTGACGACCTGAACCTTTGGCTATGGGACTTTCTCCTGCCAGGTTTTCGTGAAGTTCATCCGCAAACTTTGCTCGTTGGCGTCGGAACTGTTCTCAATCGCGCTCTTTTGCCGGAAGGCCAGCATAAACTGGTGATCGGCAGCGGTTTTGGCTACGGAAGCCTGCCGGATATGAGCCGTCCGGAAGAATGGGATATAAGGTCGGTGCGCGGTCCGTTGACTGCCAAGGCGCTTGGCCTGCCGCCGGAAAAAGGTGTGATCGATCCTGCGGTGATGCTGGCCGACATGCCTGAATTCCAGAAGCTGCCGAAACTCTATAAAAAGAGTTTCGTTCCCCACTGGGAATCGGCCGTAGCCGGTGTTTGGTCATCAATCGTGCCTAAACTGGGCCTCACCTATATCGATCCTTGCGGTGAGGCGAAGGCGGTTATCCGCCAGATTCTGCAATCGGAGGTTATCGTCGCCGAATCGATGCATGGCGCCATCATTGCCGATGCGTTACGCGTTCCCTGGGTTGCTGTCACGACATCGGTGGCCATCAATAACTTCAAGTGGAACGATTGGGCCTCCACCCTTGGTGTCACTTATAAACCTTTGCGTGTACCTTTGTCTAGCCGGGCAGAAGCAAAAATGAAGGGTGACAGCTTCTGGGGCATGAGCTTTGAAAACGCCAATCCGCCACCGGAAAATCCAAACGACCGGGCGATAGACGAAGCCGTGGTGGTTGAAGCGCGGGGTCCAAGGCAGACCGGATTGCGCACCGTGGTTAAGCAGGTCCTGGCGGGCCCAGCCATGCTTGGCCTGTGGAAAGCAAGTCGGGCAGAGCCACAACTGAGCCGAGATTCAGTTTTGGAAGAGCGCAAAGCGCGGTTCTTGGAGGTCATTGACGGCGTCCGCCGCGATTATGGTATCGGCGCGGCCTCCTGATCATACAGGCTATGCACGTCTGTCCGGTTTACTCTGAGCCGGGCAGACTTCTTCTGTATGAAGCGCTGTAACGTTTTATAAAATACGTGTTACAGCGCTGTGGTTCAGGTTTTTTTTGAAAAAACACTATCTTTGATCTGCATCCGCGATGACAGGCAAGAGATAGCGCAAAGGCCCAGAGGATTGGGCAGATTGAGGGCGTGGGCTCCCACCCATCAGCACGTCTTTCTTATCGGCTGCAATCCCGCCGATGATGGCCGGTATGGCCGCAGGATGGGTCGCCGCATAGGCGATGGCTGACATTGCACCCTGATTATTCTTTAAATCGAGGAAATGGCGCAGCTCATAGCGATCGCGGATGTGCTTTTCATGCTGGAGCAACAATGACCTCTGCTCCTGCGTCAGGTCCGGATTGGCAAGAATGGAGCGGTCGGCTTCGTAAAGCCGCTTGAGATCTTCGGTGCGATGCTTGCCGCTGAGCGAATCATGGCGGACAACGGCACCATAGCCGCAGCTATGAATGATTTTGTAGCGGGCGCCAGCGACGAGTGCGCGCGCATAAAGATCATAATCTTCACCGAGGCGGAGCTTTTCATTGTACCGCAAGCCATGGCAATCCAGAAAATCGCGCCGCATGACCGGCTTGAGGAAGCCGATTTCCCCGCGTTGCGCGCCTCTCTGGGAAATATTTCCGGCAATGAAATCCTCAAGCACCAACAGGCGCGCCTGACGCCGAAAATGTTTGACGTCGGTACTGACCTTAGAAACGCATTCCTCTTTTACAAAAACGATATTGTCGGCGATGAAATCCCACTGGTCCTCAGCCATCATCTGAGTGAAGCGGCCTGGCAGGAAAAAATCATCTGCATCGAGAATAGCCAGCAAAGGTGCCGTCGATGCTTCAATGGCGCAGTTGCGCGCGGCGGCTGGGCCGCGATTATGGTCAAAACGGATAATTTTCAAGCGGCCGCTATTGTCATCGGCGGACAGGGCTTCCGCGCCGGTGCCATCCACCGATCCATCATCGACAACGACCACTTCCTGCGTTTCGGCTTCCGCCAAGGCAGAACGAACAGCCCGCGCCACGGTGGCGCCAGCGTTTTTAGCTGCAATAATAACGCATACGGTGGAATTCATCGTCATTACGGTCTCCCGTACTCTAATCTGACGCGCAGGTAGCGCGCTTCTGATTCGAACAGATGACGAAGCAAAATTTCCCCTACATTACGGCAGGAACCGGAAAGGCAGTGGATGTCTCCCGGGGTTCTAATCGCCTTGCTCCAAATCAACCGTTTTCCAAGCCGAACACGACTTTCAAACACAAATGCTTGGCGAAGTGAGCCGTGTCAACGGCTTTCGCGCAATCTTTGCCATTTGATTTTGGCTGAAACGCGGCCAGGCGAAAAGAAGGCCGGTTAGTTGTTGCGCAATGCGGTCTGACCCGTCTTGCCAAGTGCGTGGATCGCGCCGTTGCTGGCTGTCGCGTCGCTGGTCCCCGTCGCCTGCGTGCGGCGCTTTGTTTCCTGGAAAACAAGATAAGCGACAGCGCAGAAGTAACCGACCTGCAAAACAATAGCCGCCAAAACTGTTTTAATGAGCGTGCCAGCAAGCGAGCCAGACAGGAAATAAGTCGCAACTGCAAACACCAGCAGTGCACCAATCATGCTAAAGAAGACCTTAGGCGCATGCATAATTTAGAGCCTCCCCCGGTAGATTGATCTTGAGATCGTAGCCATTGCCTTCTCCTCAGAGGCAAAATGAATATAGGCACCTTGCCTCATTCTTTCAATCTTCATGTTTGTACGGGCCTTTGGCTGCAATCTTGCCACGATAATAGAGCAAATGGCTTGCAGGACCGTTACAAAAATCAGTCAATTTTTCTCGCGGCTTTAGGGAATTACTAACTATTTCCTTGGCTTGCGACAGTGCTTCGATAGAGCGGGTTGCGTGCTGAAATAGGAGAGTTGTTCGCTGAGAGCCGTCGGTGATCTAGCTGAAAACCTATATTTCACCTTTCCGAATTCATTAAATCTTTACCCAGTTCAATCACGAATTGTTACAATATTAGGATATTGTTTTAAACCTATATGCGTCGCACCATAATGATGCAATGCAATATCCCTGCCGGGGGACATCAACCTGACCGTGTTTCCTCCATTTTACATGACGAATTTATGAAACTTCGTGGAGTCCTCATTTATATTACAAGTAATAAACATTCCATTTGCGGGAAGGTTAAAGGATTTTCATTGCGAAATATCCAAAAATGGAAACCTAAGTGTCACAACGGGACATTAAATACTTAAATTGTAGTGTGAAGAAAACACATATTCTAATCACTATCATTCCATCGTCTGGAAGGTTTTCTGCAAAGGGTATTGCGAAGGACAAATTATCACCACACACTAGGGCTCAATGACCACGGACGCGTCCCGCCGGGACCCGACCAATCGCCCACGTAAATGGAGTTACCTCTATGAAGTCCGCGACAAGATCGGCCAGTTCGCCGTTTTTTACGACCGCCGCAACCGGTGCCCAGCCGGTTGGTGGTCTTGCCAAGAGAGGGTTTGATATTCTCATCGCCACGATGGCGCTGATTATGTTCAGCCCGATGTTCTTGATGATTGCAGCCATGGTGAAATTTACCGATGGTGGCAGCGTTTTTTACGGCCATCGCCGTATCGGACATAACGGCCAGCAATTTCACTGCATGAAGTTTCGCACCATGGTGCAGAATGGCGACAAGGTTTTGCAGGATTACCTGCGGGCCAATCCGGAAGCCTATGAAGAATGGCGTGCCACCCGTAAGCTGCAAAATGATCCCCGGGTAACGGCGATCGGTTCCGTGCTGCGCAAGCTCAGCCTGGACGAGCTGCCGCAGCTGTTCAATATCATCAAGGGTGAGATGAGCATTGTCGGACCCCGGCCTGTCGTCGAAGACGAGCTGGAAATGTACGATAGTGCCGCTGCTTTCTATCTGCAAACCCGCCCTGGCCTGACCGGTCTCTGGCAGGTGAGCGGCCGCAACGACGTTTCCTACGAAACGCGGGTGGCTATGGATACGCAATATGTTAAGACATGGTCGCTGGCCAGGGATGTACTCATCATGGTCCGCACGGTTCCGGCGGTGTGCCTGTCTCGCGGCAGCTACTAAAAAAAGCATGTCATAAGGGCGGAGCCAATCGGGCTGCTGCCCGAAATGGCGTTTAGGCCAGCCGCATTTTTATTGAATACGCATAGGATCTGCCATGAAGGCTTACGGATTTGCTGGAGGATTTCGGTCATCCAAGCGCATTACGACCTTGAACGTTGCAGCGCTGGCGCTTTGCCTGTCCTCGGCTGTGCCGGGATTGGCATTGGCAGATGACTATCGTTTGGGCGTAATGGACAAGATCCGCGTTCGGGTGGCGGAGTGGCAGACGGCTGAGGGCGCCGTACGGGACTGGGCCGCCGTCAGTGGCGACTATTCCGTCGGCGCTGCGGGCCAGGTATCTCTGCCGTTCATCGGCGAATTGCCGGCTTCTGGCAAGACCACAGCCGACGTTGCCGACGAGATCGGCAAAAAGATGCAGCAATTGTTCGGTCTCAGCGATCGGCCGTCCGCATCGGTTGAAATTTCCGAGTATCGTCCCGTCTACATGGCGGGCGCAGTTCAGGCTCCGGGTGAATATCCCTATGCACCGGGTATGACGGTGTTGAAGGCCCTGAGTGTGGCAGGCGGCTTGAAGCGCGCCGATGCCGGGCAGCGTTTTGCGCGCGATTTCCTTCAGGCACAGGGCGATGGCGCCGTTTTGGTCTCCCAACGCAACCGTTTGCTGGTCCGCCGTATCCGCGTTCTTGCGGAAATGAATGAAAAAGAGACGATCGAAGTTCCCGAGGAACTGAAATCCATTCCCGACATCAATCAGCTGGTTGAATCGGAAGCGGCTTTGATGAATTCCCAAACCGCCAAGCTCAAGGTTCAGTTGTCGTCGCTCGCCGACCTCAAGACCTTGCTTGCGGCTGAAATCGAGGCGCTCGGCAAGAAGTCCGAGACCCAGACCCGTCAGTTGACGATGGTTCAGGAAGACCGCGACAAGGTTAATAGCTTGAGCGAGCAGGGCCTGGCGCTGAGTTCGCGTCGTTTGGCGGTCGAGCAGCAGGTGTCGGATTTGCAGTCGGCACTTCTGGATATCGATACCAATACGCTGAAGGCCAAGCAGGACCTGAACAAGGCCCAGCAGGACGAAACCACGACCCGCAACGATTGGGATGCCCAGCTTGCCCAGGAATTGCAGGATACTGAAGCCGAGCTGGACCAGATTGCGTTGAAGCTTTCCACCAGCCGTGGCCTCATGGCCGAATCTCTGCTGCAATCTTCGGAAAGCGCCAGCGCCAAGAATGCCGATGGCGAAGCCAATGTCGCTTATTCCATTGTCCGCGAAAAGGATGGGAAGCCCACCGAAATCGCCGTGGACGAGAATACCTCGGTGACGCCCGGCGATGTGATCAAGGTTACGGTAAAGCTGTCTCAGCCAGCCATGCGGTAACGGTCAATGCGGATCGCCAAATCGCATTTGATCGACCCGGAACGCAATGGTCTCTACGCCGTTACGGCGATTGCGCTTTCCTACTTCGTTTTTGCCTATTCTGCCCGTTTCGGGCAGATTTCCATTCTGGCCTATTACGGGGTCTGGCTGCCGCTGATTGCAGTGAATTATCGGCGCGTGCTCGGTAACTACGGCCTTTATCTTCCGATTTTTGCTTTCAGCATTCTGACCATCCTGTCGATCTTCTGGTCGGCGGCACCACCGGTGACGGTCAGGGCCTCGCTGCAATATTTTTCGCATATCGTCTGTGCGTTGATTGCCATGCGTGTGGTGGGCATCCGGTCTTTTTTGAGGGGATCAATGATCGGAACCGGCATCGTGCTGGTCTATTCGCTGCTGTTCGGCTCCTATTTTCTGGATCCCCTGGACGGTTCCTTCAGCTTTGTGGGCGCCTTCTCGTCAAAGAACCAGCTGGGCTTTTATGCCTCGCTCGGTGTGTATTTTTCGTTCGCCGCGATCATTATCCTGAAAGAGCGGAGCATATGGATGCTGCCGCCGGCTGGGTTGGCTTTGCTATCGGCCTATTGTCTGTTTGCGTCGGAGTCGGCCACATCGGTCATTACCGTCATGGCGGTAGTCGGCGCGTCCCTGGTGTTGAGAGCGGTTATTCTCCTGTCGCCCCGCCATCGTATTGTGCTGGTTGTGGCTGGCGTGGTGCTTGGCGGGCTCGGGGCTGCGGCGTTCGTTTATGCTGGCGGCGTCGATTTGATCCTCGGGGCGTTCGGCAAGGATTCGACCCTGACCGGGCGAACCTATCTTTGGCAGCAGGGCATAGCGGCAGCCCTGGCCAATCCGATTTTTGGCGTCGGTTACCAAGCCTATTGGGTCCAGGGCTTTTCCGAGGCGGAGCGGCTATGGGATGAGTTTTATATTCCGACCCGGGCCGGGTTTCATTTCCACAATACCTTCATTGAAACCGCCGTTGAGACGGGGATTATCGGTCTCTGTCTGCTGGTTTCCATGTTGGTTGTCGCATTGATCGGCAATCTCAAACGTCTGCTCGTCAATGCCCGTGATCCAGAGGCCGGAGTGCTGTTTGGCCTCGCCATGCTACTGGTCGAGCGGGCTTTCGTGGAAATCGATATTATCTTCGCTTATCAGATCGGCTCATTCCTGCTTTATTTCATGCTGGGCAAGCTTGTTCAGCGCCGCGCCAGCCCGGTGACACGCTCAAGTGTCGTGCGCTATTATGGTGATGGGACATCGGGCGCCCGCAACCTTTAAAAAACAAGGGCGCTGTAGCCGTTGTAAAAGAACTGCTCCTGCATCATATATGTGTGAGCGGCTACCTTGCTTGCAGGGTGCCGCCTTTGCGTTGTGCTTTCTTTGGCTGGCGTGGAATTTAGATATGGCGCTATGTGTTTTTCCAAAGCACAACAGCCGCCTTAGCACTTTAAAGATGCTGTATACTGTTTCCTAAATCAGGTTGGATTTTGGGAAGCGTGCAGTCACCGTCATAATCGACAGTCGATTTCCTGACCGTATCCCTTTGCTCAAGCCCGTTCATTCGAAGGATTAAGCCATGATTCGCTTCACCACCATTACCGAGGATGCCGCACCGGCAAAAACGCCAGCCGTAAAGGCAGTTTCAAATGAGACTGCGCCTGAGCAGCAGCCTGAACCGGCAAAAACCGAAAAGCGCCAAAAGCGTAGCAAGCCGGCAGATGGCGGTGAAAGACTGCTGTGATGATTGGATGGGTCTGCTGAAAGACGATTGCGACGGTTTGTCCCTTTGGGAACCCCGGTGATCCCTTCTTTTCTCTGAAACACGCGAGCGAGAATAATGCGATGGCTTTAACCTTCCCCAATAGTAGCCGCAGTTTCGATGAGAAGGGACACCGCATCCGGTTTCTTGGTTACGACGGCATGTTTGAAATTCGGTTTTTCGTGGAACTCGATGCGATATCCAAGGCTATGGCCAAGGTCATTGTCGGGGAACACGACTTCCTCGCCGCATTCGACAATCTGCGCGGCTCTATTCTGGATGTCGCAAGAAAAGCCTATGGAAAAAAAGGCGGCAACAACATGTATCTTTTGACCGCGGCGGATTTCCGTTGACCGTAGACTGGCAGGATCTGCCACGTTCACGCTGAACCTGACGGATTTGGGGAAATCCGTGTCCACTTTGCCGCGTGCAACCCCTACAGCGCCGTGCGGTTTATAAAACGCACAAAGGGCACTGTAGCACTTTAAATCTACTGCATAATTTTCTCCTTAAATCGGAAGCGATTTAAGGAGAAAATTATGCAGTAATTCGGGCAACCTCTAAGTAAAGGGATTTTACATTGACTGATCAAGATGAGGATCTGGTTGAGCGCCGCGCTGTTCGCGCCCAGGAAAAACTGGTGAAGCAGCAGGAGGGGCAGCAGGCGATGGATGAACATCTCGCTGCCCTCGAGCGGCAGAAGGAAAAGACCTTGCGGCTGCGTGAAATGAGGCATGCCTTGGAGGAAGAGAAAATCCGCGCTGCCGCCAAGACAAAGCCCGCAACCAAACGCGCTAGTCAGCTGTAGACGGCTTTGGACGGAGAGGCCGCATTGCGACTTCATCCGCAGCCCAAAGGGCCTGTCATATCAGGTGGTCGCAGCCGGGGCGAAATTTGCGTCCAGAAACTGCTTGCTGATCGATAGATCAAGTTGGGTGAGATTATGCCCCGCCGGCAGGATTTCGTGGCTGACCGTATGGCCCACAGCTTCAAGCGAGCCGACCAATCGTTCTGCATTGTCTGCCGGAACGATTGGACACCTCTAAAAACCTCCCCATTTTCCGCGTTTCATGATTCAATCCGGCCAGTGTGATTTTCTGGGAGCGGATGATGCGTGGGCAACCGGGCTTTTGGGATTTGGATGATCGTTACGAACGGCTGAGTGCCGTCGGCGATCCGCTGGAGAAGCTCAACAGCATCATTCCATGGGCGATATTTGAAAAACCTTTAGCGAAGGCGCTGAAGCGGTCCGACGGATCGAAGGGTGGACGTCCACCATTTCCGTCGGTTCTGATGTTTAAAATCCTGGTGCTGCAAGCGCTTTATAATCTCTCCGACGACCAAGCGGAGTTTGTTATCCAGGACCGGCTGTCGTTTATGCGTTTCCTTGGCCTTT
Source organism: Agrobacterium vitis (assembly GCF_037039395.1). Taxonomy (NCBI): domain Bacteria; kingdom Pseudomonadati; phylum Pseudomonadota; class Alphaproteobacteria; order Hyphomicrobiales; family Rhizobiaceae; genus Gillisella; species Gillisella vitis. The sequence goes on from NZ_CP146242.1 coordinate 2,211,561, forward strand.
CCCTTTCGCAGAAGGTGCCGGATGCCAAGACGATCTGGCTGTTCCGAGAGAGTTTGGTGCGTGCAGGTGCCATTGATAATCTGTTTGCCCGTTTCGACAAGCATCTCTCACGTTCCGGATATCTGGCCAAAGGCGGGCAGATCGTTGACGCCACGATCATCCAGGCTCCCAAGCAACATAACAGCCAGGACGAGAAAGACGCGATCAAGGCCGGCGAAATCCCTGAGGACTGGAAGGATAAACCCGCCAGGCTGGCCCAGAAGGACCGCGACGCGCGATGGACAGTGAAGTATTCCAAGGCGAAACGGCCAACGGAGACGCCGACGTCGACGACGACTGGCCAGCACGATATTGCCATTCCAATGTTTGGTTACAAAAACCATGCAGGCATCGACCGAGCCCATGGCTTTATCCGGGGATGGACGGTGACGAGTGCGAGCGCCCATGACGGAGCCCAGCTTCGAAACGTAGTGACCAAAGACAATACCGCGTCGACGGTCTGGGCCGATACGGCCTATCGCTCCAAGACCAACGAGGAATGGTTGCAGGACAATGGCCTAAAGTCCGACATCCATCAGAAGAAGCCAAAGGGCAAACCCATGCCGGAGGCGATGTCGCGCGCCAACGGCCGTCGTTCGAAGGTCCGCTCCGCCATCGAACATGTCTTTGCGCGGCAGAAGGACAAGATGAAGCTCTTCGTGCGCACCATCGGAATCAGCCGAGCGAGGGTGAAGATCGGCATGGCCAATATCACCTACAACATGCTTCGCTATGTCTGGCTGACTGGAAAACCACGGACCGCATAACGCGCAGCTGGCCGGAAGGCCGAAATGCATGCCGCAGATGCGGCAATCATCACAAAAAATGGGCGATCATCCGCGCGAGTTCATCGCGGAAATACATCCACGGCACCATCTTGCCAACTGCGACCGGTAAATCGAGGTGTCCGATTGGATCCATCGCTCCGGATAGGACGAGAACAGGGACGCCAGCGCTACTCTCATGCGCTCCCGGCGGTGATTGAAGTGGGGCCATGGCCCGCAACAGCACCGCACCAGCCAAGGCCTGGCGATGCAGCAACAGCAGAGCGGCGGCAATATTGGCGCCATTGGAGAAGCCGACTGCGACCGGGGCTGCCAGGTTATGAGCCGCGCGGGCCTCCTTTATGAAACCGGCCAGATCCGCCGCCCGCACCCGTAAGTCATCTTCATCGAACACACCTTCCGCCAACCGTCTGAAGAAGCGTGGCATGCCGTGTTCCAGAACTTGTCCACGGGGTGATAGCAGGGCTGCACCCGGTGAAAGGGCGGCACCGAGCGACAAGAGTTCATTTTCATTGCCGCCTGTTCCATGCAGCAAAAGTAAGGGCGCAAGGTTTGGCACCGTCGCCGGAACGAATTGATGGATGAATGACGAGATGTGGGAATGGGTCATGTCGGATTTCTCCTAGGCTGCCCCGGCTTGAGGCGCGAGGTGTGCAGCAAATGTAATGTGTTGCAGCATTCGGGCGTTTGATAAAATGCAGGATCGTGTTTCGGCGGCGCGTTTCGGTAACGCGCCGCATTTTTTAGCACCGGAGGACAGCATCGCGCAGAAAACTTGGATCGATACGATGCTGTCGTTTTTGTTTCCGCATCGGGTTTTCCGCAAACCGGATGTCACGTCTCCTGACGAACTCTAGTCCTGCTGAGCTGCGCTGAGATCGCCGAGATCGGGTAGCATTTCCTCGATCCGGCCCCGGAAGCCTTCAAGGCCCTTAGGCAGCTTCAACGCCTGACCCAGGGTTTCTGCTGGTTCATCGACGGCAAAGCCTGGGTCGAGCGTGGCAATTTCGAACAACACGCCACCGGGAGAGCGGAAATAGATCGAGCGGAAATAATCCCGGTCTTTCTGCTCCGTTGTCTGCAAGCCATGGTTCTTACGCAGCTTTTCAGCCATGTCCGCCTGTTCGGCATCGTCCTTCGCTCTGAAGGCCACATGATGCACCGAGCCGGCACCTGGCCGGGCAGGCAGAAATTCACCCGCAGCGCGCAGGTCCACGACCCCACCGATCTCTGTGCCAGGCACATGATACCGGGTGACATAGCCTTCCTTGCCCTGCTGCTCAAAGCCGAACACATCGGTCAGGATAGCAGCCGTCGCGTCTATCTTGTCCAGCAGCAGCGTCACACCGTGAAAGCCCCGCAGCGCGTGCTCTGCGGGAATGCCCGGTGCAGCCCAGGCGGCTTCGTGTTCGATGTCTTCAATGCCGACCAAGGCAAGTCGCATCCCATCCGGATCCTTGAAGGGCAGAACTGTCTGGCCAAAGCGCTGTTCGAGCTTTTCGTGCACGACGCCCTGTTCGATAAACCGATGCGTCCAGAAGCCCAGGGAGGATTTCGGGACCCGGTAACCGGTTTCCTGGGTTTCACCGATGCCAAGGCGGCCCGGTGCAGCATGTTCCCAGGGGAAGAAGGTCATGATCGTGCCGGGATTGCCGGCCTCATCGCCAAAATAGAAGTGATAGGTGCCTGGATCGTCGAAATTCACAGTCTTCTTGACGAAGCGCTGACCGATAACCCGGGTGTAGAAATCGAGATTGCGGCGCGCAGGGCCGGCAATTGCTGTGACGTGATGAATGCCATATGCCATGTGAACTCTCCTTTGCTTGGTCAGCATTGAGAACGCCGGGCGGTTTGAATTGCCGCGTTTCTGGTTCTCTAGAGTCTGTCAGGTTCAGACTGAACCAGACTGACTCTCGCTTCTTTTGTTTTCGTTTGTCTTTTTGGGAAAACCGGTGACCACTTTTCCCTGACAAACTCTGGGCCGTGAAAGCAGGTGCAGGATTGGACTTCGGTTCCCGATGTCGGTAATGATGCGGCGCTTTCGATAGCCAACAGATAGGCGCTTGCCGTTCGGATTGCAGCTGGTTTTGCTTGCATTCATGCAAACTTGACTTTGCGTCGTGAGAAATCAGAATGCATTCTGGAAAAAACTGGAGGCTTATCATGCGGGCAGCAAAATCCTTGGCCTGGGACGATCTGCGGCTCATCAAGGCCATAGCGCAGGCCCAGGGCATGGCCGGGGCAGCGGCGGCACTGGGGATTGATCATTCCACCGTGTTCCGCAGGCTCGGCGCCCTGGAAGAGGCACTGGATGTGTCGCTGTTCGAGCGCAGGCGCTCAGGCTATGCATTGACGCCGACCGGGGAAGAAGCGGTGCGTACTGCCGAGCGGATTGAGGCGGAGGTTGCGCAGCTGGAGCGCCGTCTGCAGGGCCGGGAGATTGCGCCGGCCGGTGAAATCCGGGTGACGACGGCCGACAGTCTGCTGGTATATTTGCTGACGCCCTTGTTTGCCCGGTTCCAGCAGGCCTATCCTGATATTCAGCTGGATGTGGTGATCGGCAATAATGCTTTGAATCTTTCGCGGCGGGATGCAGATATTGCCATTCGCGCCACGGACAATCCGCCGGACACGCTTGTCGGACGCCGCATCGGCCTGATCGCCTGGGCGCTTTATGGTCGCGGCCAGGATTTTGTCGCCGCATCCGAAGCGTCGCCGGAAGAACTCGATGCCGCCAATTGGGTTTGCCTGGGCGAAGACATGGCGGGGTTGAAAGTGGTTAAGGCGGCCACGCAACAGCTGGCGCCAAAACAGCTGCGTTACCGCGCCAATTCTGTGCTGGCATTGGCCGATGCGGTGGAGGTGGGCATCGGCATTGGCCATATTCCCTGTTTCATAGGTGACGTACGCCCCGCCCTGGTTCGGCTTTCGCCGACCATTGCCGATTATTCCGCCAGCCTTTGGCTGCTGACCCATCAGGACCTGCGGCATTCACCTCGTATTCGCGTGTTCATGGATTTCATTGCCTCTCAATTGATACCCCTGCGACCGCTGATCGCAGGGGTATCGCCTTGCCGTTCCGATGCCCTCCAGCAACTTTGATCTCGCCGATGTCGTATTCTGGGCATAGGAGTTCCTCGGTCGGCGCCAGAAGCGAGATCAGGGTCAGGTCGGGGAAAGTTTACCTTTGCTATGCTGTCTGCGTCTTTGCGGAACATTCTTTGCCACGCTTTTCCTGTTGAAAGTCGATGGGTGAGAATTCGTTAAGATTGTTTGAATAGTGTCGGCGTAGAGAGGGTATCTTGAAACGGCCGTAGAAGGCCGCTAGTAGTTTGTTGCGCCCACCGTCTGCGATGGCAGTCGCACTGTGGAAGCGCCAAGGAGTTGTGCGAGTGGAGAGTTACCCGTTGAAAAAGGTTGTCGCAGTTTTTGTTACTGCGGGTCTTGCTGCATGCAATACTCTACCGGCGTCAGGGCCGCTTTCCTCGCAAATCGAGGGCCAGGCAGGGAAGTCAAGGCAGGAGCTGAACAGGCCCAATGCATCGGTTTTCGATGTTGTGGATGTCGATCAGCGGACTGCCCGGACGGTTTCCGGTTTTTCAAATTCGATGTTCAGCCGCCGTTTCGGTGTTGGTGGACGGGCTGGCCGTGTGGTGATCGGGATTGGCGATCAGTTGAAGATCAGCATTTTCGAAGCGGGATCTGACGGGCTGTTTTCGACGAGCCAGTCCAAGCAGACCACCATCGATGTGGTGATCCAGCCGGATGGAACCGGCACCATTCCCTATGTCGGACAGATCGTTTTGGCTGGCAAGACCCAGGAAGAGGCGCGCAAGGCCATTCTGGCCAAGCTGGTCAATAAGGCGGTGGAGCCTGATGTTCTTGTCACGGCGGCAGGCACCGCTTCGCGTTCCGTCACGGTTTCCGGCTCCGTCGGCAAGCCTTCGAATGTTGAGCTGACCCTGGCCGGAGACAAGCTCACCGAGGTGATCGCACGGGCTGGCGGGGCTTCCAGCGAACCCTATGAATCCTGATGTAACCCTGGTGCGAGGCACCAAGTCTGCCAGCGTGCTTTTGAAGTCGCTGATCGAAAATCCGCGTGAAAACATTTATGTTGAGCCGCGCGATCAGATCTATGTCACCCACGATCCGCGCACCTTCACCATTCTGGGTGAAGTGCAGAAGAATGGGCGCCTAGCCTTCGGTGCCAATGATCTGAACCTCCTGGAAGCGATTGCACTTGGCGGCGGCGGGTCCGATACCCAGGTGGATGCGGAAGGCTATTTCGTGTTCCGCTATGAGGAGCCGGAAATCGTCATGGATATTCTGGGCGCCAAGCGGTTCCACGAATTGCAGTCCAAGGGCATGGCTGCGAACAAGGATGGCCGATACCCGATCGTTTATCGGTTCAACATGCGTTCACCGGATAGCCTGATTGTCGGCCAGAGTTTCCCGATCAAGAGCCGCGATGTCATCTACGCCTCGCGTCATCCGACGGTTGATTTCTCGAAGTTCATGCAATTGATCGCAACCCCGGTCGGTACCGCTTCCGGTGTTCGCACTTTGACGGAATGAGTTTGAGGGATCTAGACCAGGCGTCATTGAGAATGACGCCTGGTATTTCCCATGAAAACACGTCAAGTGCTTGATATATTTAATATTCTATAAGATGATATGCTGTGAGCTTTCTCGGTTAGCGGATCCTGCGGCAGTTTCCTGCCGTGTCGCATGGGTGGTCGGTGGCTGCTTTGCTGGAGTTGTCGGTTGGCGCCGCGATCTTGTCGGGCCATACCTTGCGCAAATAATATCGACCGTGGCGGCGACATTGGCCTCCATGTCGCTTTCGCTCGGAATTCCGGCGACACCAAGCAGCACGGGTTCATAAAGACCGGCCTCGCACAGCGCCTTGAATTCCCGTGCCGCCTTCGCGCTATCGGGTGGGACAAGTTTACCTGATATCTTCATCGCCTCGAAAACCTGTATGAAGCGGTCCAGAACCCGGCGTGGGCCGATGTCGAAATAAATCGCGCTGAGATCGGTGGCTCTGCCTGCTTCCGACACCACCAGACGGGTGATTGCGATGATCTTGGGGCGCAGCAGCAGCCTCAGATAGTTCATTCCGAGTGCTTTCAGCGTGTTTGCCGCGTCCTGTTCCTTGTCGATGACCTCCATCAAAGGTGCAAAGGCATCTTCACCCGCCTGAACGACAAAAGCGGCAAAGAGATCCGCCTTGCTGGGGAAATAGCCATAGAGCGTTCCTTTCGATCCGCCGACTTCTGCCGCGACCGCGGCCATCGACACCTGGGCATAGCCATGGCGAAGGAACATCGACCCGGCAATGTCGACAATGGCTTGGCGCTTGGCCTGGGTTCTGACACGCATGGCGCCTCCTGAAATCGTACGGGGATGTACGTTTATAACTTGACGTCTGTCACATGGCTGTATATGTACAATATCGTACGGTTATGAAAGGTCAATCCGATGACAGTCCCATTTCCAAATAAGCCTGAATTTACTGGATCGCTCTACAAGCCGGCCCGTTTTGAAGGCCAGGTTTATGATCTCGAAGTGGAGGGCAAAGTGCCCGAGGAGATCGACGGCACGTTCTTTCAGGTTGCTCCCGACCCGCAATATCCCCCCATGCTTGGAGAGGACATTTTCTTCAATGGCGATGGCGCTGTCAGCGCCTTCCGGTTCAAGAACGGCCATGTTGATTTTCAGCGTCGTTACGTGATGACCGAGCGATTGAAGGCCCAGCGTGACGCCCGCGCCTCCCTGCACGGGATCTATCGCAATCCCTTTACCAACGATCCGAGCGTCAAGGATATTTCCAACTCCACCGCCAATACCAATGTCGTTGTTCACAATGGCAAGCTGCTGGCGCTGAAGGAGGATAGCCCACCTTATGCTCTCGACCCGGTCACGCTTGAAACCATCGGCCTTTATGATTTCGATGGCCAGTTGACCAGCGCGACCTTCACGGCCCATCCGAAATTTGACCCTGAAACCGGCGATCTGCTGTGTTTCGGCTACGAGGCCAAGGGTGAGGCTACCCCTGACATCGTCTATTACGAGATCGACAAGCACGGCCGGATGAAGCGTGAAGTGTGGATTACCGCACCTTATGCCGCAATGATCCATGACTTCGCGGTGACGGAGCATTTCGTAATTTTCCCGCTGATGCCGTTGACGGCGGATCTGGAGCGGATGAAGCAGGGCGGCAAGCACTTCCAGTGGCAGCCGGGTCTCGACCAGCTGTTCGGCATTCTGCGCCGGGATGGCGACGGACGCGATGTGCGCTGGTTCAAGGCGCCCAACGGCTTCCAGGGCCACACGCTGAATGCCTTCGATGACGGCGGCAGGATCTTTGTCGATATGCCCGTTACATCAGGCAATATCTTCTATTTCTTCCCGCAATCGGATGGCACGGTGCCGCCGCCGGAAACCCTGTCGTCGCAGATGATGCGCTGGACCTTCGACATGCGGTCGAGCGGCAACAATATCGAAGTTAAGCCACTCACCAGTTTCGCTTGCGAATTTCCCCGCAGCGACGACCGCTATTGCGGCCGGCAATATCGCCATGGCTTTGTGATCGCTATGGACCCGACCAAGCCCTTTGATGAAGCCCGGATCGGTCCCCGTCCGTTCCAGTTCTTCAACCAGCTGGCGCATCTGGATATTGCAACGGGTAAGACCCAGCTCTGGTTTGCCGACGATCAGTCCTGTTTCCAGGAGCCGATCTTCGTGCCTCGCCGGCCGGACGCGCCTGAAGGCGATGGCTATGTGATCGGTCTGGTGAATCGGTTGGCGGAGCGCGCCACGGATCTCCTCGTGCTGGATGCGCAACATCTGTCCGACGGACCGATTGCAACCATCAAGTTGCCGATGCGTCTACGCATGTCGCTGCACGGCAATTGGGTGCCGGGCGATCAGCTGAAGGCGGTTTGAGGTAGTCTTAAGGGCCGCATCGGACTTGAAAGCCAGTCTCCGGTTTTCGGTCTGATGCGGTGCTGGCAGGGCCCGAAACGGCTCACAGTCCGTCCAATAATCGCCACTGGCCGTCTGCAAATGGCAATTTCTGCGCTTACCGAGCCTCACGTACTTTAAGTACGCTCCGTTCCGGTTCTTGAAATCACCATTTTCACCAGGCCAGCAGCAATTCTTGAGCAGACTGTCAGGCATCCCAGCCTTTTAAAAGGAAGACGAAAGGTCATCTTCGATGATGGTTCGTATGCGTTGTTTGGTGCCGGCAGTGAGAATTGCCGGCACGTCCAGGCGGCTAAGCTCCCTTTAACTTGTCTGGTTAGAGGCAATTATCCCAGGTTTACAAAGCGCTACGATATTGGTCGACTGCATAATTCGTCAAATCGGTTTCGATTTAAGGAGAAAATTATGCAGGAGATTTAAAGTGTTACAGTGTCCTTTGTGCGGTTATAAAACGCACGGCGCTGTAATGAACTGTCGGACTATGATTGTATTCTCTGTTTCGCAGTGACGATGACAGTTTGTCTGGGGGCGTTGCTGGAAATATGATGGATATCGAAATAACAATAGAAACTGGCGGCGTTGTTGCGCATCCTCCCGAAGCGCGCGTCGTTGATGCGGTCAAGTGAGATGTCTCATAAAATTGTTGTCGTTGGTGCCGGTTTTGCCGGTTTGCAGGCCATCCACGATCTTCAGCGTCGGGATGTTTCAATCACGCTGATTGATCGGCGCAATCATCACCTGTTTCAGCCGCTGCTCTATCAGGTTGCGACCACCGTTCTGGCGACCTCGGAAATCGCCTGGCCGATCCGGCATCTGTTCCGTGATCGTCCGGAAGTTACCACATTGCTGGACGACGTCATCGGTATCGACCGCGCCGCGCGGCAGGTTCTGCTCAAGCGGGGCGAACCCGTGCCCTATGACCGGCTGATATTGGCCACCGGCTCCCGCCATGCCTATTTCGGTAAGGACGAGTGGGAAGACTTCGCTCCCGGCCTGAAGACGCTGGAAGATGCGACGACAATCCGTCGCCGGATGCTGATTGCCTTCGAGCAGGCGGAACTGGAGACGGACCCGGAGCTGCGCAAGGCTTTGTTGACCTTTTCTGTGATCGGAGCCGGTCCGACCGGTGTCGAACTGGCTGGAATGATCGCCGAGCTCGCTCACAAGACCTTGCCTCGGGAATTTCGCCGGATCGATACCCGGCAAGCCCGCATCCTTTTGGTAGAGGGCGGTCCGCGTGTGCTGTCAGCCTTCAGTCCGCAGCTTTCTGCCTATGCCGCAGCCGCTCTTGAGCGGTTGGGCGTCGAGGTGCTGCTGAACAGTCCAGTGACCGAATGCGACACTGGCGGCATCGTGATCCATGAGAACAGGATTGGCTGCCGGACTATCGTCTGGGCCGCCGGTGTGCAGGCGTCCGGTGCGGCGCGCTGGCTCGGCGTCGACGCGGATCGCGCTGGCCGTGTCATCGTCCGGCCTGACCTGACTTTGCCTGATGACCCGGATATCTTCGTGATCGGTGATACGGCCTGCGTGTCACAGGCGGATGGAAAGCCCGTTCCGGGGCTGGCGCCAGCGGCAAAGCAGCAGGGAAAATATGTGGCGCAGGTGATCAACCGACGCCTTTCCGGCAAACCGGCGCCGGCACCCTTTCGCTATCGTCATCAGGGCAATCTCGCCACGATCGGCAGGCGCGCCGCGATTATCGAATATGGCAGGTTCAAGCTGAAAGGCAGCCTTGCCTGGTGGATCTGGGGCATCGCGCACATCTACTTCCTAATCGGCACGAGATCGCGCTTCGCCGTCGCCTGGAGCTGGCTATGGATTTACCTCACCGGCCTGCAAAGCGCGCGCCTGATTACCCAGAAAGAAACGCTGAAGAATGACTGAACCGGGCAATCCCGTGGCTGGCCGGTCGCGGGCCTTCGCCACCTTTACCAAGTCTCAAAGATCCTCACGCATCCTTGACTGACAAGCATCAATAAGGGGGCCATTTTCAATGGCCCTTCATATCAGACACCAATCCGATACCGGAACCCCGGCGCTGCCGCCTTTGAAGAGAACCGACCGAATGTCCTCAGCGACAAAAAAGACAATCAGTGGCGATGCGAACCGGTGGCGGCGTCGATTTGTTTTCTTAAAAGGCCCCAGCGTCAGCTTTGCCTTGCGCACCACCATTGCCGCTATTCTTGCCTTGGCGCTGGCCACCGTGCTGCAAATTCACCATCCCTACTGGGCCGCAATGACCGTGTGGCTGGTCGCCCAACCCACCCGTGGCCTGGTGGTCGAGCGGGGATTGGCGCGGCTGGTCGGTACCATTATCGGGGCCCTCGTCGGTTTTCTCGTGCTCTGGCAATTGAGTGCGGCGCCCGGTCTGTTGCTCTCAGTGCTGATTTGCTGGGTTGCGCTTTGCGCGGCGGCTGGATCGTTCTTTCGTCATTTCCGCTCCTATGGGCTTTTGCTGGCTGGCTATACCGCAGCCGTCGTCACCATGTCGGGGCTGATCGAGCCCCAGCTTGGCCATGAACTTGCCTGGTCGCGGATCGCCTGTACCCTGATCGGCGTGGTGGCTTCGCTTGTCGCCACGGTGCTTTTCGCGCCGGGATCGGCCAAGGACATGGTTCATACCCGCTCGCTCGCGCTTCTACGTCAGGCTCTGTCGCTTTCGTCGGTCTTGCTGAAAACCCGTGGAGAGGCCATGGGGCAGACCGTGGGTGAACCCGTGCAACAGTTCTTCTCGGCGGTCGTCCAGATGGATACCGATCTCGATACATTGGCCGCGGGCTCGCTCACAGGGCATCAGCGCGCCCGATTTGCCCGTCACATTGCCGCCGCCTCGACCATTATGGTCACCGAAGCGATGACCGCCTGCCAGCTCGAGGTGCCACGGATGAGGGCGGAAAAGACCGCTGAAGCGTTGGCCTCAGTCGATCTGGCGCTGGGACGTGGCGATATCGAGGCGGCCCATACCGCTGTCGCGGCAATCGACGAGCATGCGCCGCAATTGTCGGCCGCCGTGACCGCTGCCATCGGTTATCTGGGTGAGCTTTCCGCTGTCCAGCCTGTCAAACACCTCCTCGCTCTCAATGCTCTGCGCATATCGGACACCAGGGGGGCTGTGATTGCCTTTTGCCGGACGTTTCTTGCGCTGAGCGCTGTGGCGCTGGTCTGGAAGCTGACCGGCTGGTCGCTGGGCCCGGTCATGCTGATGACGGCTGCCGTGTTCGTCACGCTGTTTTCAAGCCATGAAGCCCCTCAGCTCGCGGTTGGTGAGGCATTGAAGGGGACGCTATGCGGCGCAACGCTTGGCTTGCTTTCGCGGATTTTTCTGCTGCCACATGCGGAAAACTCGCTGGACATGCTGTTGATGGTGGCGCCTTTCCTGGCGGTGGGCGCCTATGCGATGTCGCGTCCGAAAACCGCCAAAGCGGCCATCGACGGTAATATGTCCTTTCTGCTCGCCGCCCAGCCGGTTTTTCCGGTGGCGGTATCGCCTTGGCTTTCGATGGAGCAGACCTTGGCAATGGTGGCGGGCGTGGCTGCTGCGGCACTCGCCTTTCGTTTTGTCTTCCCGGTCAATCATCGCCTGGTGCTGACAGTGCTACGCAACCGTCTGACAGAGGATCTTGAGGTGACGGCCCGGCTTGCAAGCCATGAACAGGTGCTGCAACGGCGCTACAGAATGATCCAGCGCATCCTGCGCATGGGCAGTCTGCGGCTCGTTAAGCCTTCGGAAACCAGCCGGGACGTGTTTCTGCTTCTCTGCCTTGTGACCATGCTGGGCCGTCTTCTGGAACGGCGTGAGCGTGATGACATCGCCCCGCTCGACAGGCGCTATGTCGATTTTGCACTCGAGGCACTGAAGGCGGCTCCTGAAAACTGGGAGCACCACCATTCGGTCTTCTCGACCCTCCTGAAACGGGATCCGATCCTGGTTCCCCTCACATCCCTCTGAATTTCAATTGTGGAGAAAAGCAATGAACGCGATCAACCGGTCGGGATCTTATGGCGCTTACAGCGGCCAGTATATTGGCGGCACCTGGCGTCCTGGCGCAACAGGTGATGTCCTTAATGTCAACAATCCCTATTCCGGGGAACGAATTGCCGAAATCACGCTGGCCTCGGTGGAGGATCTCGATGCGGCCTATCTGGCCGCCGAAGCGGCGCAGCGCGATTGGGCGGAAAGGCCCGCCAGCGAAAAGCGTGATGTTTTTCTGCGGGCGGCACAGATCGTCGATCAACGGCATGCTGAAATCGTCGATATGATCATCGCCGAATCCGGCAGCACGCGCATCAAGGCCGAGATTGAATGGGCCTCGGTGCGCGATATGATGCTGGAGGTGTCCGGCATGCCGTCGCGCGTCCAGGGCCGAATTATCCCCAGCGAAGTGCCGGGCAAGGATGTGCGGGTGCATCGCGCTCCTCTCGGGGTCATCGGGGTGATCAGCCCGTGGAACATGCCAATGCATCTGTCCCATCGTTCGATTGCGCCGGCGCTGGCGCTCGGCAATGCGGTGGTTGTCAAGCCAGCGGAAGAAACCCCGATCAGCGGCGGGCTGATGATTGCCAAGATTTACGAAGAGGCTGGCCTGCCGGGTGGTCTTTTGAATGTGGTGGTCGGCCTTGCCGGGGTGATCGGCGACATGTTCACGCTGCATCCCGTGCCGAAATTCATTTCCTTTACTGGATCGGCGCGCGTCGGTCGTCATATCGGACAACTCGCCATGCAGGGCTCAACCCTGAAGCGGGTCGGACTTGAACTGGGCGGCAATGCGCCTTGCGTCGTGCTTGACGATGCAGATCTCGATCTGGCCGTTCGCGGTGCGCTTTTTGGCCGTTTCCTGCATCAGGGCCAGATTTGCATGAGCACCAACCGGATCATCGTTGATGCTTCGATCTATGACGAGTTTGTCACTCGCTTCATTGAGCGCGTCTCAAAGCTTACCTATGGCGATCCCAGTCTCATCGGCACCAATATCGGCCCGATCATCAGTAAGCGCCAGCTTGATGGTATCCTGGCAAAAATCGAAGAAGCCAAGGCCTCCGGCATTCATCTGGCGTTGGGTGGTGAACCGCAAGGCCAGGTCCTGCCGCCGCATGTGTTTATTGATGTCGATAACAATTCGACGCTGGCCCAGACTGAACTGTTTGGCCCCGTCGTTCCGATCATCAAGGCTCATGGTGAGGAGGACGCCTTGAAACTGGCCAACCAGACCGAATTCGGGCTTTCCAGCGCCGTTTTCACACGGGATGAGGGGCGTGGCCTGCGGTTTGCCAAGCGCATCCATGCCGGCATGACCCATATCAACGATATTTCCGTTGCCGATAGCCCCAACGCGATGTTCGGCGGTGAAAAGAATAGCGGTATCGGACGGTTCAACAGCGATTGGGTCATTGCAGAATTCACCTGCGATCACCTGATCACCACCCAAAGCATTCCCCTGCAATACCCCTTCTGACCGCAGGCGTTTCGTTTGTCGCACTGACACGACAGCATCATGCGTTTTATAAAACGCATGATGCTGTCTTTGAGAGCTCTGGACCGATAGTTCAGCGGCTATAGAGCGTCATGATGGTGGTGGATGCATTTTTCGCTGCGGTCTCGATCTGAGCGTCATTGGGACGATCAATCAGGCCCCAGAGGCAGTGTTCATAAATACCCGCCTCGGCCACTGCCTTGAACTGTAAGGCCGCCATTGCGATATCCGGGATGGAAAGCGCCTGGCGGTCGACCAGATGTTCCAGCTTTTTTTCGATCTGGTCCAGCGTGGCCCGGGGTCCATTCTGATAGAAGATCCTGCCAAGTTCCTGAAAACGTGGCGCTTCGGCAATCACCAGCCGGTTGATGGCCAGAACCTCCGGCGAAAGCAGCAGCCGCAGGTAGGCGCGCGCATAGGCCGTCAGCGATTTCTCCACATTGTCGCCAGCCTGATCGCTATCGGCCAAAGCTGCAAAGCGTTCGCGCCCCGCTTCAATCATATAGGCTTCGAACAAGGCCTCCTTGGAGGGGAAGTGATTGTAAAGGGTCGATTTCGATCCGCCGACCGAGGCCGCGATCTGCGCCATATTGACGGCTCCAAATCCGTGTTCCCGGAACAGCTCTCCGGCAATCGTCAGGATCTGGCGTCGTTTCGTCTCGCTTTTTGTCCGCATTGGTTCTCTGGTCGGAATACATCGAAGATGCAGATGCATCCACGCATTGAGGATCATCGTTATCCCTGATGCCTCAAGGCTTCAAGTTTTCGTTCTCCACCAGAACTATCCTAAAATTCCAGTCAGGTTAAGGTTCCATGTCGCAGAAAGAACAATCTTCTTCAGATTTAATGCTCCGCGTCCAGCGTCACGGTGAGGAGATCGCACCGCGCCGTGATTGTCAGGTCCAATGGATCTCCTGGCGAAAACACCAGCGTATCGAAGCGACGCAGGGAAATGCTTTGTCCATTGGTAATGACAGTGGCATCACCGTTGAAAATGGCTAATATTGTGGTCGTAGGCACCTGGCCGCCTGGCACTTCCAGATTGCCCCTTTGCATGCTGTGGCGAAAGCGGCCGCGCCGGGTCATGATATTGAGATCGATGGTTTCTCCGTCAAGATTGCGGCTGGAGACGGCCCAATCGCCGGAAAAGGCGAGGGGGTCACTGTGCTGTTTGAGTGTCACGCTTTGGCCATCCGGTAGCGACAAAACCATGCCGTCGCCTTCCAACAATGCGATACTGCGATCCACACCGGGAAAGGTCGAGAAAGGGCCGTCCGCGCCGACATGGGCAATGGATAGTCGGTAATCGAAATCCTCAAGGCCGCTATCGGCAGGAGAAATCAGGATTTCCTCTGTCATGCCCTGGCCGTTCTTCCAGGGCATGCGGCGATAATCTTCCCGGCGCAGGATCTGCATCTCAATTGCCCAGAATGCCGGGCAGGCGCAGGCCTTTTTCCTTGGCGCAATCCAGCGCAATGTCATAGCCCGCATCGGCATGGCGCATGACGCCGGTGGCCGGATCGTTCCACAACACCCGCTCCAAGCGCCGTGCTGCATCATCGGTGCCATCGGCGCAGATCACCATGCCCGAATGCTGGCTAAAGCCCATGCCAACCCCGCCGCCATGGTGCAGCGACACCCATGTTGCACCGGAGGCGCAGTTGAGCAGCGCGTTCAAGAGCGGCCAGTCAGACACCGCATCCGAGCCATCTTTCATCGCTTCGGTTTCGCGGTTGGGCGAGGCGACCGAGCCAGAATCCAGGTGGTCACGGCCAATCACCACGGGCGCTTTCAGCTCGCCACTGCGCACCATTTCGTTGAAGGCCAGACCCAGTTTGTGGCGATCGCCCAGACCTACCCAGCAGATGCGGGCGGGCAGGCCCTGAAAGGCAATGCGTTCGCGGGCCATATCCAGCCAATTGTGCAGGTGCTTGTTGTCGGGCAACAATTCCTTCACCTTTGCATCGGTCTTGTAAATATCCTCTGGATCGCCAGACAGGGCAGCCCAGCGGAACGGACCAATGCCCCGGCAAAACAGCGGACGGATATAGGCAGGCACAAAGCCGGGGAAGGCAAAGGCATTTTCCAGCCCTTCTTCCTTGGCGACTTGGCGAATATTGTTGCCGTAATCCAACGTCGGCACGCCCATGTTCCAGAAATCCACCATGGCGGCGACATGCACTTTCATCGACGCACGGGCGGCACGCTCCACCGCCTTTGGATCGCTCTCCTGCTTGGCACGCCATTCGGCCACCGTCCAGCCGGAGGGCAGATAGCCATTGATCGGGTCATGGGCCGAGGTCTGGTCGGTGACAATGTCAGGACGCGCCCCGCCTGCTTTTGCGCGCTTCACCAGTTCCGGGAAAATATCGGCGGCATTGCCAATCAGGCCCACGGATTTGGCTTCTCCTGCCTTTGTCCATTGGTCAATCAAGGCCAGCGCTTCATCCAGCGTGTGGGCCTTGGCATCGACATAGCGGGTGCGCAGGCGAAAATCGACACGGGTTTCATCGCATTCCACCGCAAGGCAGCAGGCACCGGCCATAACGGCTGCCAGCGGCTGTGCGCCACCCATGCCGCCGAGGCCGCCTGTTAGTATCCACTTACCTTTGAGATTGCCATTATAGTGCTGGCGACCCGCTTCCACGAAGGTTTCATAGGTGCCCTGCACAATCCCTTGCGTGCCAATGTAGATCCACGAGCCTGCGGTCATCTGGCCATACATGGCCAGACCCTTCTTATCCAGCTCGTTGAAATGATCCCATGTGGCCCAATGAGGTACGAGATTGGAATTGGCAATCAGCACCCGTGGGGCGTCTTTATGGGTTTTGAACACGCCGACGGGCTTGCCCGATTGCACAATCAGGGTCTCTTCTTCGGTCAGGGTTTTCAGCGTGGCAACGATGCGGTCAAAATCCTCCCAGGTGCGGGCGGCGCGGCCAATGCCGCCATAAACCACCAGCTCATGCGGACGCTCGGCCACGTCGGGGTCGAGATTGTTCATCAACATGCGCAAGGGGGCTTCGGTCATCCAGCTCTTGGCGGACAGTTCCGTGCCGGTTGCGGCCCGCACATCGCGGATATTGTGGCGTGGGTTGGTCATGATCATTCCCCCTTGATTTTGAGCTGAAACGCGATCTGTTCGAGCCGCTCCAGAATGGCTTTGAGATGCACGCGTAAACGGCCTGCCTTTTCCGCATCATAGGCAAAGGGCGGTGCTTCACTGGCAAGGTGTGAGGCCTGCGCCAGCTCCATCTGAATGGCGTGGATGCCGGCGTCTGGCTTGCCATAATGGCGCGTGGTCCAGCCGCCTTTGAAGCGGCCGTTGAGGATGGAGGTGTAACCCTCCGCTGACGCTGCAATCTCAACCGCGGCCGCTTCAATCGCTGGATTACAGGTGCGGCCCATGTCGGTGCCGATGTTGAAATCCGGCAAGCGGCCTTCAAACAGAAAGGGGATGTTGGCGCGGATCGAGTGGCAGTCATAGAGCAGCACAACACCATGGATGGCTTTGACGCGCTCGATCTCGGCCAAAAGGGCTGCGTGATAGGGCGCGTGAAAGGCTGCCAGACGCTGCGCAATATCCCCTTCCGTGGGAGCCTGCCCATCAATCCAGATCGATTGTCCGTCAAAATCCGTGTCCGGAATAAGCCCCGTGGTGTTTTGCCCCGGATAGAGGCTCACCCCCGCCGGGTCACGATTGGCATCAATGACATAGCGATGGAAGGTGGCACGAACGGTGGTGACGTTTGGCAACAGGTCTTTGTACAGATTGTGGATGTGCCAATCGGTATCGGCCAGCAGTTTGCCGTTGTCGTTGAGGCGGTCCCAGATGGCAGGTGGTATATCCGTTCCCGTGTGTGGGAAGGCGAGGATGACGGGTGAGGTGCCTTGGGTGACTTCGAAAATGTTGGACATTTAAAATGATCTCCCTTGGCGGCTGGAGTTACCCCCCTCTGTCCTGCCGGACATCTCTCCCACAAGGAGGGAGATCGACTCGTTGAAAAGTGTTTGGATAAAGAATTGAACTGGGCATCGCCTCTTGCTCATCTCCCCCCTTGAGGGGGAGATGGTCGGCAGACCAGAGGGGGGTAGGCCCCACATAAAAACGCCCATTGTTCTCACCCCTCCAACCCCGGCAAAATCCCAGCGGATACGCTGCCCACCAAAGCGCCATCGGCCACCAGAGCGCTGGCCGCCGCCAAATCCGGTGCCATAAACCGATCTTCCTCCAGCGTCGACACAACGGCCCGCAGGGTATCAATGGCCTTTTGCAACTCGGGGCTGGTGGTGAGGGGTGCGCGAAACTCCACGCCTTGAGCGGCGGTCAAAGCCTCGATGCCAATGATGGCAAACAGATTTTCGGTCATCTGCAGCAGACGCCGCGCACCGTGGCAGGCCATGGAGACATGGTCTTCCTGATTGGCAGACGTTGGTGTTGAATCGACTGATGCCGGATGGGCCATCTGTTTGTTTTCACTCATCAAGGCAGCAGAGGTGACTTCGGCAATCATTAGGCCGGAATTGAGGCCCGGCTTCTTGGCCAAAAACGCTGGCAAGCCGTAGGACAGGGCCGGGTCCACCAAAAGCGCAATACGCCGCTGGGCAATGGCACCTATTTCGCACACGGCAATGGCAATCTGGTCGGCTGCAAAGGCCACCGGCTCGGCGTGGAAATTGCCGCCGGAAACCACGGTGTCATCGGAGAGCACCAGCGGATTATCCGTCACCGCATTGGCCTCGATTTCCAAGGTGTGGGCCGTCATCCGCAGCAGATCAAGGCAGGCTCCATCCACCTGCGGCTGGCAGCGGATGCAATAGGGGTCTTGCACGCGCTCATCGCCATCCAGATGGCTTTGGCGGATCACCGAGCCGTCCAACAAGGCGCGTAAGCTTGCAGCGGTATCAATCTGACCCTTGTGGCCGCGCAGTGTGTGAATATCGGCTGTAAACGGTGCCGAGGAACCCATGGCCGCATCGGTAGACATCGCCCCGGTAATCAATGCTGCTTGCGCTGCGCGATGGGCGCGGAAAAGGCCAGCCAAGGCCAGAGCGGTGGAGGCCTGCGTGCCATTGATCAGCGCCAGCCCTTCCTTGGCGGCCAAAATAACCGGGGTAAGGCCAGCGCGTTCCAGCGCAAGTTTGCCCGGCAGTTTTTCGCCCTGATAGAAGGCTTCTGCCTCGCCCATCATCACCGCCGCCATATGGGCCAGCGGGGCAAGATCGCCGGATGCTCCCACAGACCCCTTTTCCGGGATCAGCGGAATAACACCTTTTTCCAGCATGGCTTCAATCAACCGTACCAGTTCCAGCCGCACGCCGGAAGCGCCACGGCCCAGCGAAATCAGTTTCAACGACAGGATCAGCCGCACAATATTCTCAGCCAGCGGCGCACCGACGCCGCAGCAGTGCGACAGAATGAGATTACGTTGAAGCGTGGCGGTATCTGCCGCATCAATCTTGATGGAAGCCAGTTTGCCAAAGCCGGTGTTGACGCCGTACACCGGTTCATTGCCCGCAGCAATGGCGGCAATGCGGGCGGCGGCGCGTTCAATGCCCGCATCAAAGCTGCGATCCAGAACGGCAGGCTCACCATGCCAATAGATTTTCGCCAGATCGGCCAGCGGCACAGAGCCGGGGTAAAGGGTAATGGTCATAGTGGCCCCTTGTTGTTATGCATTATCGCCGCGCCACACCCGCTGGTGCAGCGGGTTAAAGCCCATGCGGTAGACAAGCTCAGACAGTTCAGAAATGTCCCAGATGGCGAGATCAGCCGATTTTCCGGCCTCCAGCGTGCCAATCTCATCCAGCCGACCCAGCGCGCGGGCGGCCTCGCGGGTTACGCCGGCAATGCACTCCTCCACCGTCATGCCAAACAGGGTTGCCCCCATGTTCATCGTCAGCAGCAGCGAGGTCAGCGGCGATGTGCCGGGGTTGTTGTCGGTGGCCAGCGCCATTTTGGTGCCATGCTGGCGGAAGAGATCGACAGGCGGCTTTTTCGTCTCGCGGATAAAATAGAAGGCACCCGGCAGCAGCACCGCCACGGTGCTAGCCTTGGCCATGGCATCAGCGCCCGCCGCATCGGTATATTCCAGATGATCGGCAGACAGTGCGCCACATTCAGCAGCAAGGGCTGCGCCAGACAGATTGGAAAGCTGATCGGCATGGAGTTTAACGGGCAGGCCCAGCGCTTGGGCCGCATCAAACACCACGCGCATTTCGGCGGGTGAAAAGGCAATGCCCTCGCAAAACCCATCCACGGCATCAACAAGCTGTTCCGCATGGGCTGCCGTCAAACCGGGAAGCACAACATCGCGGATAAAATCACCATTGCGGCCCTTATAGTCTGCGGGCGTGGCATGGGCACCGAGATAGGTTGTGGTAACGGATATGGCGCGCTCGCTGCTGAGTTTTTTTGCTGCCCGCAGCATTTTCAACTCATCTTCCACCGTCAATCCATAACCGGATTTGACCTCAACGGTGGTGACGCCTTCCGCGATCAGGGCATCCAGACGCGGCAGCGTTTCGCGCAGCAAATCCGCCTCACTCGCCGCCCGTACCTTGGATACGGATGAGACAATGCCGCCCCCCGCCCGGGCAATTTCTTCATAGCTGGCACCTGCCAGCCGCATTTCAAATTCATTGGCGCGGTTGCCGGCATGCACCAGATGGGTGTGGCAATCCACCAGACCGGGGGTGATCCAGCGCCCCTCGCAATCAGTAACCTCGGCGGCATTCAGCAGGCTAATCGGCAGCTCTGCCATCGGGCCAGCGTAGGCAATCTGCCCATGGCGCACCATCAGCGCGGCATCTTCGATAATGCCGAGGCCCTCGCGTTGCGGATTGAGCGTTGCCAACCGCGCATTGGTGAAAATGCGATCCCGATTTGTCATGCTGATCCCTTGTTATTGCGGCTCAGGCTGCATTGCGCCTGATCGATTTTCCTATTATGTATATACTTAATGGGCCCATGCGCAAGACTGAAAAGGCGCAAGCCAGAAAATGAGAGGGGAAAGCCATGACGACACTCCACGCAAAACAGGCGCTGCTGCCGGATGGCTGGGCCAAGGATGTGCGGCTGACGCTGACGGGCCGCGCCATTTCATCCATTGAGCAGGGTGTTGAGGCGCAAGCGGGCGATGAGCGGCACGAGGTGTTGCTGCCCACAATGGCCAATTTGCACAGCCACGCCTTTCAGCGCGGCATGGCGGGTTTGGCGGAGCTGCGCGGGCCGGACAGTGATAGTTTCTGGAGCTGGCGCACGGTGATGTATCGCTTTGCGCTGACCATGAGTCCGGAGCAGATGCAGGCCATTGCCGCCCAGCTGTATGTGGAAATGCTGGAGGCCGGATTTGGTCGAGTGGGCGAGTTTCACTATCTCCACCACGACCGCGATGGCAGTGCTTACGCCAACCGCGCCGAGATGGCGGAGCGGATTGTGGCCGCAAGCAGCGAGACTGGAATTGGCCTCACGTTGCTTCCGGTGTTTTATGCCCATTCCGGCTTTGGTGGTCTGGCTCCCAATGAGGGCCAGCGACGGTTTATCAATGATCTCGATGGTTTTGCAGAACTGTTGGAGGGGGCGAAAAAAGCGGTCTCAAATCTACCCGGTAGCATCACGGGCATTGCCCCCCACAGTCTGCGGGCGGTAACACCGGAAGAATTATCAGCCCTGCAACAGCTCTCATTCGATGGGCCAATCCATATTCATGTGGCCGAACAGGTGAAGGAAGTGGAGGATTGCATCGCCTGGTCTGGCCAGCGCCCGGTGCAATGGTTGTTGGACAATGCTGATCTCACCACGCGCTGGTGCCTGATCCATGCCACCCATATGACAGATGACGAGACGGTGCGGATGGCAAAGAGCGGTGCCATTGCCGGGCTTTGCCCGATCACTGAGGCCAATCTGGGCGATGGCACGTTTAACGCCTCGGTGTTTTTGGAGCATGGTGGACGCTTTGGCATCGGCTCTGATTCCAACATCCTGATTGGCATTGCCGATGAGCTGCGCCAGCTGGAATATTCGCAACGTTTGGCCCACCGCGCCCGTAACGTCATGGCTGTTCCCGGTGGATCAACGGGACGATATTTGTTTGACGGTGCCGTGACGGGTGGGGCTGCGGCGTTGATGGCGCAGACTGGCTTGGTGGTGGGTAGGCCTGCCGATGTTGTCAGCCTCAAGCCGCGGTATGATCTTGGTTTGAGTGGTGATCAGATTTTGGACAGTTTCGTCTTTGCCAATGGTGCTGGGGTGGATTGTGTCTGGGTGGGCGGTGCCAAACAGGTGGAAGCCGGGCGGCATCATGCGCGGGAGCGGATTGCAGCGCGATTTGCGGGCGTGATGCGGGATTTGATGGCGGCGTTTTGAGATTGATCTTGTCGTCCAACAATTTGGCTTCGCACCCCCTCATCCGGCTGCCGCCACCTTCTCCCCGATGGGGAGAAGAGGTTGTGGAGCAGATGTCATTGCATGACGCCAAAGATGGTCTATGTGGATGCCGATTTCGTATGAATTCAAAGTTAATGATCAGCTTTCTTCTCCCCAGCGGGGAGAAGGCCCCGGCAGGGGGATGAGGGGGTGACCTTGCTCAGGTTGTTTATTTGATGTCCCCACCATCCCGCCCCGCCGCATATCGATTAACCGGCATCGACAGCCCCAAATTCTCCCGCAGCGTATTGCCCTCATACTCTTCCCGGAACAATCCGCGCCTGCGCAATTCTGGCAGCACCAGCCGGACAAAATCATTCAAGCTGGCGGGCAGGGTTGGCAGCATCAGAATAAAGCCATCGGCGGCTCCGGCCTGGAACCATTCTTCCATAAAATCGGCGATCTCGATGGGGGTGCCGGTGATGCCGTTGCCGGTGCTTTTTTCGGCATAAAAGCGGATCAATTCGCCAACCGTGTGGCCTTCCATGATGAAGTCGCGCAGCCATTCAAACATGGCTTTCGAGCCTTTTGGCTCGGCGGGCAGGCGCTCCAGCGGGAAAGGTTGATCGAGTGCCACGCCGGAAAGATCGGCCTCCAGAAATTCGCCCAGCATCCAGCGGCCCACATCGGGGTGAAGGTTGTCGATCAGGAAATCGACCTTGGCTTGGGCTTCCGCTTTGGTTTCTCCGACATTGACCACCAAGCCGGGCATCAGCTTGAGATCGTTGGTGGAGCGGCCATATTTGGCCATGCGGCCTTTGATATTGTCGGCAAAAGCCTTGTTGCGCTCAAGATTGGAAGCAAGGCTGAAGACGATTTCGGCGGTGCGGGCGGCCAGTTCCATGCCCGCTTCCGAGCCGCCAGCTTGCGCAATCACCGGGCGGCCTTGCGGGGAGGCGGCAATGTTGAGCGGGCCGCGCACCTGAAAATGCTTGCCCTTGTGGTTGAGCGTATGCAGCTTGTTTTTATCGTGATAAAGCCCGTTTGCCTTGTCGAGCACCAGCGCATCTTGCTCAAAACTGTCCCACAGGCCAAACACCACATCGACAAATTCCGAGCCGCGCTCATAGCGCTCCGCATGGGGCGGCAGGCCGTCAAAGCCGAAATTGTAGCCGGTTTCGTCGTGGTCCGAAGTCACAACATTCCAGCAGGCACGGCCACCGCTTAAATGATCGATGGAGGCGAAAATGCGGGCAATGTTAAACGGCTCGTAATAGCTGGTGGAGGCGGTGGCGACAAAGCCGAGCTTCTCTGTGAGTACCGACAGCGCCGAGATCAGCGACAGCGGCTCAAACCTGTTCATCTTGGTGGGCGAGCGCGCCAGCGCATCGGCGTCGCCAATGGCGGCTGCGGGGGAATCGGCCAGAAACATGAAATCGAATTTCGCCGCTTCCGAGATTTTCGCCACGTTCAGCAGGTGATCAATCTTGTTGGCCCCATTCACATCGGCATCCGGGTGTCGCCACGCTGCCGGGTTGAAACCGAAAGTGTAGACGAAGGTTCCAAGTTTCAGCGTGTCGGTGCGGGCCATGGCGATCTCTTCTCTTTGGTCAGGCTGTGGGGATCAGGCAGGAGTGGAAAGGCGTTGCGATGGGGTAAAACGGGCGGTAACGGCGTGGCTTGCACCGGGATAGGTCAGGCGCACTTGCGTGACGGTTTCATCCAACCGCCATGTCTGGCGCTCCACCACCAGAACCGGGGTGTTGGCAGCAATATCCAAGGTTTTTGCCGCTGCGTCATTGGCGGCTTCGGCGGCAATGCGGTGCTCGGCGGCATTCCATGGGATATGCGACAAAAGCCACGGACCGGGGGCCAAATCGGCAAAATCAGCATCCGCTGCCTGCGGCACCACGCCCAGGTTGATGATACGCTCTTCAAGGCAGAAAGGACTATCATCGGCATAATGCAGACAGGTGAGGGTCAGCAGCTTGCGGCGCGGTGCAAGGGACAGGTTTTCGCACTCTGTCTTGGTTGGAGGGCGGATCGTTCGCGATAGAATGCGGTGATGGTAATTTTTCTCTAACGAGATGACCTCATCGCGGATGTCGTAAATTTCCAGAATGGCGCTTTGCGAATTCTGCGGCATGACGATGCTGCCGGTCTTGCGCTTGCGCAGCACAAGGCCTGCGCGGGCAAGCTGGGTCAGCACCTTGTTGACGGTCATGCGTGAGCAGGCATATTCCTCGGTTAGCACTTGCTCGGACGGAATTTTATAGCCCGGCGGCCAACGACCTGAGAGAATATTGCTCTCAATATCATCCAGAATACGCTGGTGCAGCGATTTGCTGCGTATGTTGGTGTCGTCTGTCATCATGCCAGCATCGATGCGCCGCGATCCAGATAAGTATCAAGGAACTGTTCCAATCGGGGATGGCGTGGCTTGGCAAAAACATCCGATGGCGCACCGGTAAACAGCAATTTTCCCTGATCGAGAAAGCTGATCTGCTGGCCCACCGTGGCGGCAAAGCCGATTTCGTGCGACACCACCACCATGGTCATGCCCTCGGTGGCCAGATCGCGCATGACGTTGAGCACTTCGCCGGTTAATTCCGGGTCAAGCGCCGAGGTCGGCTCATCAAACAGCATGATCTTTGGCTGCAAGGCCAGGGCGCGGGCAATGGCCACACGCTGTTGTTGGCCGCCAGAAAGCTGCGAGGGATAGTGACCCGCACGGTTCTCAAGCCCCACCTTTTTCAACTGGGCCATGGCGCGGTCTTCGGCCTCGCGTTTTGGCACTTTATGTACGGTCTTTAAGGCTTCGGAGACGTTACCAAGCGCGGTCATATGCGGCCAGAGATTGAATTGCTGGAACACCATGCCGATTTTCGAGCGCACGGCGCGGATTTGGGCGGCGGGCAGGCGTTCGCGCTGACCATCGGGTTTTTCGAAATAACCAAGCGCTTCGCCGCTGACGGTGATCATCCCCTCGCTGGCCTCTTCCAGAAAGGCCATGCAGCGGAGCAGCGTACTTTTGCCGGAGCCGGAGGGGCCAATCAGGCAGGAGACCTTGCCTTCCGGGATTTCCAGATTGATGTCATTCAACACAGTGTTGGTGCCAAAGCGCTTGACGAGTTTGGAAACGGAAATGGCGGGAAGCGTCATGGCGCGGAAAACCTCAATCTGCTCAAACGGGATTCAGCCTTGCGGGCCGCCCAGGCGGTGGCCTCCACAATGACCCAGTAAATAACAGCCAGCACAAAAATCGCCTCCAGAAAGGCATATTGCGCAGAGCCAATGGCGCTGACGGTGGCGGTGAGTTCGGGAACGGTGATGATCGACAAAACGGCCGATTCCTTCAGGAGAATGATGGCGAGATTGACGCAAGGCGGCAGCACAATCAGCGCCATTTCCGGTAGGAGAATGCGGCGGATAATTTGAAGCCTGCTCAACCCCAGACATTCTGCCGCTTCCACATGGCCATGGGGAACGGAGCCATAACCCGCCCGGAAAATCTCGGAATAATAGGCGGCGGAATAGACGGTAAGGCCAATCAAGCCGCAGGGAATTGGGTCCAGCGACAGGCCGACATAGGGACCACCATAATAGACCAGAAAAATCTGGATCAGAAACGGTGTGCCGCGCAGCACTTCCACCATCAACCCCAGCGGGATATCCAGCAGCTTGCCGCCGTAGCGACGGCCTGTTGCGACGAGAAAGCCAACGACAATACCCAGCACCATGCCGACCACCCAGATCCACAGGGTGGTGGCAGCACCGCTGAAAATTTCCGGCAAATGATCAACAATGACTTTCGGATCGAAGATCATTTGACCGCTCCCGGCAGGCTACGCTCGGTGACGCGGGCGATCATCGCCACGCTCCAGCAGATGATCAGATAAATCAGCGCTGCCGACGAAAACAGCTCCAGCGGCAGATAAGTGGAGGCGGCCAGATCCTGCGCCATGCGGGTCAACTCGACAATGCCGACGACGGACACCAGCGATGAGGATTTGAGGATCATGATCGCTTCATTGACCAAAGCGGGGAAGGTGAGACGAAGTGCAATGGGAAGTTTGATGCGTAAAAACGTCTGCCGCGCTGAGAAGCCAGCCATATCGGCAGCTTCCACCAAGCCTTTGGGGACACTTTCAAAGCCGCCACGCAGGTTTTCGGCCTGATAGGCGGCGGTGCACAGCGACAAGCCGATGATGGCCGCTACCACGCTTGGCACATTGATGCCAATAAACGGCAAAAGATTGTAGATCAGCAGCAATTGCACCAGCAGCGGCACGCCGCGAAAGAAGCTGATGAACAGCTTGGTTGGCATTGTATAGAGCCGCTTGCCGGAGAGCATGGCGCCGGACAGGGCAATGGCAATCAAAAAGCCGATGGCAATCGAAATTACGCTGATACCCAGCGTCCATCCAGCAGCCTTGACCAGCAGGAAGAAGAGTTTGAATGACATGGCTCTCCGGTCTCCGCCATGGCGGACCACAATAGATGGCAGCGGGTGGGATACCCCCTCTGTCCTGCCGGACATCTCCCCCCTCAAGGGGGGAGATTGGATAGACAAAAATTATCAGTTCAAACCGATATAGCCGTTAAAATATCATGCTGGCTGAGGAGATCGGCGCTTCCCGCGAGTCGATCTCCCCCCCTTGAGGGGGAGATGCCTGGCAAGGCAGAGGGGGGTAGGCGGCATATCAAGAGATTATATGCTGCTCCAAAGGCATTGCCTCAGGATAGCTCACCTCAAAACGCCGGGTCTTTCACGCTGTCAGGCGTATCAAACTTGGTGCCAAACCACTTTTCCTGCAATTTCGCCATGCGGCCATCACTCTTGATCTTGATGAGTGCGGCATCGACGGCGTCGATCAGGCTGGCGTGGTCGGCATCTTTGGTGCCGATAAAGCCGAAATAGCTCTTCTTGCCGAAGGGCGGCAGCACGACTTCGAAGGCGCCGTTACGCTGCTTGGCGACGAAGGCGATATTGGGGAGCGAATTGGCAACCGCCACGACGCGGCCTGCCGCCATGTCGGCATAGGCATCGTTGAAGGAGACATATTCGCGCACTTCGATTTTTTTCGGCAAGGTGGCCGAAAACTCCTGGAGTTGGGCCAGTTGAGCAGTCGCCTTGCCAACGCCAACGGATTTGCCTGCCAGATCTTCAGGTTTGGTGATGGTCTTGTCGCCAGCCTTTTTCAGGATGGCAACTGTGGCTTCGGCAATCGGTGCGGTGAAGCGATAGCGCTCCATGCGAGCCTTGGTGATGGTGGCGGGGCCAGCGACAATATCGAACTTGCCAGCTTCAAGGCCGGGCAGAACGCCATCCCAGGGGAGCGCGATCCACTCGATCTTCACGCCCAGTTCCTTGCCGATTTCCGCAAACAGATCGACATTGAGGCCGACGTGATCGCCAGCATCGATGAAGTCGAAGGGCGCAAAGGCGGTTTCCGTTCCGACTTTCAAGGTGCCTGCGGCCTTGATTTTCGTCAGTGCATCCTCGGCATGGGCCGAAAGGCTTGCGCCAAACAACAGGGCAGCCCCAAGCGCCGCCTTGAGCAATAGTCTTTTCTGCATCGCGATTTCTCCAGTTGCCCACAGCCCGCGGAATTTAAATGCGGGCGATATTCCCCTCAGCCGTTTCTCGGCTATTTGACTATACAAATAGAGCGGGGAAGGGGGCTGCTGTCAATGACATTGTGCGGAAAATGAGCGTGCTTATTTTCTAAGCAGGTCTTTGGCTGGAGTCGAGAATTGTACCAGACTGTGTCCAGGACATATATTGTTTCACGCTATGGCGACGATATCAACACTGATATCAGCGGGCCGGGACGCTTCGATCACCAATCGGCCATTCGGCAGGTCGTTGCCGTTCAATTTCCAGGCGATTGCGGCCTCGTCCAGTCCGTAATGAACCCAACGGTCACGCAGGCGCTGTTCCAGCACCTCCAGCGGTGGGCCGACGAAGACGGTTAGGTCGAAGCAGCTTTGCAGGCGGGTCCAGGGCACACGATCGAGAAGCAGGTAATTGCCCTCGACCAGGATGAAGCGGGTTTCCGGCGCAATCGGTCGGGCCGAGGCAATCGCCAGTTCGCGGTCGCGGTCAAAGACCGGTACGAGAACCTCCTCGTCACCGGCCTTTACCGCCGTGACGATGTCGAGAAAGCCGCGCACGTCGAAGGTTTCCGGTGCGCCCTTGCGCTTGAGCAGGCCGCGCTGTTCCAGAATGCCATTGTCCATGTGAAACCCGTCCATCGGCAGGATTTCCGCGGTTTCGCCGCGCTTAATCAGCGCCTCGCGCAAGGCTTCCGAAAGAGTAGACTTCCCGGCGCCTGGGGGGCCGGCAACGGCGATCATGAAACGGCTGGCCTCTTGGGCCAGCCGGATTATATCATCTGTCAGCGAGGAGACGGAAACCGTCATGCGGCAATCGCTTCCGCTGGCGCTTCCTTGGCCCCGGTCATGAAGGCCACGGCATCCGACATGGTGTAATCCTTCGGATTGATCACGCAGAGGCGCTTGCCAAGCCGATGGATATGGATGCGGTCGGCCACTTCGAACACATGCGGCATATTGTGCGAGATCAAAACGATCGGCATGCCGCGCGAGCGCACGTCCTGGATCAGCTCCAGCACGCGGCGGCTTTCCTTGACGCCGAGTGCCGCCGTCGGTTCGTCGAGAATGACCACTTTCGAACCGAAAGCCGCAGCGCGTGCCACGGCCACACCCTGCCGCTGGCCACCCGAGAGGGTTTCCACAGCCTGGTTGATGTTCTGGATGGTCATCAAGCCCAGCTCGGAGAGCTTTTCACGGGCGAACTTGTCCATGGCAGGCTTGTCGAGAGCGCGAAACAGGCTGCCCATGATGCCGGGTTTGCGCATTTCGCGGCCCAGGAACATGTTGTCGGCAATAGACAGCGCCGGAGACAGGGCAAGGTTCTGATACACGGTTTCAATGCCAGCCTTACGGGCATCAATCGGCGAACGGAAGTTGATGGTCTTGCCTTCGAGCTTGATCTCGCCTTCATCCGGTGTCACGGCGCCGGAAATAGCCTTGATCAACGAGGATTTACCCGCACCGTTGTCACCAATGACCGCAAGGATTTCACCCGGATAAAGATCAAAATCGGCGTTGTCGAGGGCGGTTACACGGCCATAACGCTTGACGAGACCACGGGCGGTGAGAATGGGTTCTTGTGCCATTAGCCAGCTACCTTTCTGATCCATTGGTCAATTGCGACGGCGGCAATGATCAGCACGCCAATCAGCATATAGGTCCATTGCGGGTCGGTGCCGGCCATGCGCAGGCCAAGCTGGAACACGCCGACGATCAACGCGCCAAACAGCATGCCCATGATGGAACCGCGGCCACCAAACAGCGACATGCCGCCAATGACCACTGCGGTGATGGATTCGATATTGGCAAACTGGCCAGCCGTTGGCGAAACCGAGCCGATACGGCCAATCATCGCCCAACCACCCAACGCACAGATCAGGCCGGCAAGCGTGTAGACGGAAATCAGCATGCGCTTGACATTGACACCAGACAATTCCGCTGCATCGGGATCGTCGCCGACCGCATAGAGATGGCGGCCCCAGGCGGTGTTGTTCAAGACATACCAGAGCACGGCGACCAGAAGGGCGAGTGCAATCACCCCATAGGTCAGGACGGCGCCGCCCAATTTAAAGCTTTGGCCAAAATATTGCAGGATGGGCGCATTGGTGACCAGATCCTGCGACCGGATCGTTTCATTCGACGAATACAGGAAGTTGGCCGCCAGAACGATCTGCCACATGCCGAGCGTAACGATGAAGGGGGGCAGCTTGACGCGGGCCACCAGAACACCGTTGATGAAACCGCAAATGCCACCGACAACAAAGCCGCACAGCACGGCAATCGGGCCAGGCACGCCATAGTGAACGGCAAATTGCCCCATGACCACCGACGACAACACCATGATGGCGCCCACCGACAGATCGATACCGGCGGTGAGGATGACCAGCGTCTGCGCTGCACCGATAATGCCGGTAATGGCAACCTGCTGCAAAATCAGCGTCAGGGCAAAGGGCGAAAAGAATTTGCCACCCAGAATGACGCCGAAAGCGATCAGCGACAGGATGAGTACGATCAACGGCACGGCAGCCGGACTGGAGTGCAGGAAGTGCTGAAACTTCTGCAACGGCGTCTTGTCGTTGGTATCGAACTGCGCGACCGAGGTCGAACTGCCCGACAGGACGTTTTCGTATTCAAGATGAGGTTTGGTGGCGGCTTTTGGCTCGCTCATCGGTTTTCCTCCCGTTGACCTCTTGTCAAGGTGTGGGGGCCGGGCTGGTCCGTGGCACCAATTGCCGACGGCCGCCTGCGGCATTGTAGATATTCTTCATTCAACCTAAGGATTTCACTATTGTCCTTGGTTGCGGAAGCCGCTTACCAGAAGGGCGGCCTGAGCCGCCCTTCCGTTGCGAATTTTCAGGAGCCGATCAGCCCCAGCACTTCTTCAGGCCTTCGGCGACGTCGATCGACGGAACGCCCTTAGCCGGCTTGTCGGTGACCAGCGAAACACCGGTGTCGAAGAAGTCCTTGCCAGCGGTAGGCTGTGGCTTGGTGCCGGTGTCGGCGAACTTCTTGATTGCTTCGATGCCGAGTGCAGCCATCATCAGCGGATATTGCTGCGAGGTTGCGCCGATCACGCCTTCCTTGACGTTTTTCACGCCAGGGCAGCCGCCGTCAACCGATACGATCAGCACGTCCTTCTGCTTGCCAACGGCCTTGAGGGCTTCGTAGGCACCGGCAGCGGCTGGCTCGTTGATCGTGTGGACGACGTTGATATTCGGGTTTTTCTGGAGAAGGTTTTCCATGGCCGTACGGCCGCCTTCTTCATTGCCGTTGGTGATGTCGTGGCCAACGATGCGCGGATCGGTTTCGTCGCCGATCTTGTTCGGGTCCTTCGGGTCTATGCCGAAGCCGATCATGAAGCCCTGGTCACGCATGACGTCGACGGAAGGCTGGGCAGGCGTCAGGTCAAGGAAGGCAACCTTGGCGTCCTTGGCCTTGTCGCCGAGCGTTGCGGCAGCCCATTGGCCGATCAGCTTGCCAGCCAGCAGGTTGTCGGTTGCGAAGGTCGCATCGGCAGCATTAACCGGGTCGAGCGGCGTGTCGAGGGCAATAACCAGAAGGCCAGCGTCACGGGCTTCCTTGACGGCAGGCACGATGCCCTTGGTGTCGGAGGCGGTCAGCAGGATACCCTTTGCGCCATCGGCAATGCAGGTTTCGATCGCTGCAACCTGGCTTTCGCTGTCGCCGTCGATCTTGCCGGCATAGGACTTCAGCGTAACGCCCAGTTCCTTGGCCTTGGCGGATGCGCCTTCCTTCATCTTGACGAAGAAGGGATTGGTATCGGTTTTGGTGATCAGGCAGGCTGACACGTCAGCGGCTTGCGCGCCTGTCGAAAAGACAACGCCAAGAGCCAGGGCGCCAAGCGTGGCGCCGATCAAATTGGTCTTCATATGGATCCTCCCAAGGACAAAGATAAACGCACCCTCTCAAGGGGCCGTCCGGTTCGCATGGTCCATCACCTCTCCCGTGTTGGCCCCCCATGCTTCCTGCCTCAAGAAAACACTATTCCAAATCGCTGTCAATAAATAAATCGAGTTGAATTATTAATCCACTGTGGCATGCTTGGCCCGGTCTTGGCAGGGCGGGAGGAGCCTGTGCCGGGCTGATACGGAGTAGGATGCTCAGCAGAATTGGTTGCCGGGCCAGGATGGCGAAATGCCGATCCGGCGGAGCTCGGGGCCTGGAAATTCCTGTCGCACGCGGCTTTCTGGCCGGGTTGGACGGGATGGGAGGATGATCGATGACAGAGGGAATGAATGCGGGGCTGGCCATGCCGCCCGCTGCCCTCGAGACGAGTGGCGGCGCCAATCAGGTCGGCGTGCGCGCCTATAACGAGCGGCTGGTCATGTCGCTGGTGCGCCGGCACGGCAGCCTGTCCAAGGCGGAAATTGCCCGGCGCAGCGGTCTCTCGGCCCAGACGGTGACGGTGATCATGCGGGTGCTGGAGCGCGAAAAGCTGCTGGTGCGCGGTGAGCCGGTGCGTGGGCGTGTCGGCCAGCCTTCGGTGCCGATGCGGCTCAATCCGGATGCGGTCTATTCGTTCGGGGTCAAGATCGGAAGACGCAGTGCCAATCTGGTGCTGATGGATTTCGTTGGAACGATCCGCCATGAGGTGCGTCGCACCTATCCTTATCCGATGCCCGGCCTCTTACTGGATTTCATCGTCGGCGGCATTTCCGATATCGAGGGCAGACTTTCTGTCACAGAGCGGGCCCGAATTGCCGGTGTGGGCATCGCAGCCCCGTTCGAATTGTGGAGCTGGGCGGAAGAGACCGGCGCGCCATCAGAGGAAATGGATGTCTGGCGCGATACCGACCTGAAAGCCGATGTCGCGGCCCGGATCGGTTATCCGGTCTTCATCCAGAACGATGCGACCAGCGCCTGTGCTGCCGAACTGGTGTTCGGGGTTGGGCCGCACTATCCGGATTTCGTCTATTTCTTCCTCGGCTCCTTCGTGGGCGGCGGCATCGTGCTGAATTCCTCGCTGTTTTCCGGGCGCACCGGCACAGCTGGCGCGGTTGGGCCGTTGCCGGTGCAAAGGCGCGATGGCAAAACCGTCCAGCTTTTGAAGATCGCTTCGATTTTCGTATTGGAAAATCTGCTGCGCGACTATGGACAGGATAGCCAGTCCCTATGGTATTCGCCGAGCGACTGGGTGGACTATGGCGAGCCGCTGGAGATCTGGATCCGCGATACCGCCGCAGCGCTGGCCCAGGCGATTGTGGCGGCGGCATCGATCATCGACTTTTCCGCTGCCGTTATCGATGGCGGTTTTCCGCAATGGGTGCGCCAGCGTCTTGTCGTGGCCATACAGGAAGCGGCGCGTGATCTCGACCTCCAGGGTGTATTGATGCCCGAGATCGTCGAAGGCGCCGTGGGCCACCAGGCACGGTCGGTTGGCGGTGCCAGCCTGCCGCTGTTTTCCCGTTATCTTTTGGATCAGAACGTGTTGTTCAAGGAGTTATTGTAAATGCTGAAGGGTCTCAACCCCATCCTCAATCCCGAATTGCTGGCCACCCTGCGGGCCATGGGGCATGGTGATGAAATCGCCATTGTCGATGGCAATTATCCCGGTCTGGAACATGCAAGGCGGCTGGTGCGGCTGGATGGGCACGGTCTTATTCCGGTGCTGGATGCCATTCTCTCCGTTCTGCCGATCGACGATTTCGTGCCGGAAGCGATTTTCCGCTCTACCGTCGGCAAGGATCGCGATGCACTTGACCCGGTCCATGAAGAAATCATCGCCTGCTGCGCCGCCCATGAGCCGAAACAGCCGGTAGTGCCTTTGCTGGGACCGGATTTCTATCCCCGCGTCAAGGCGGCACATACAGTTGTGCAAACTGGCGAACCCCGCCTTTATGCCAATGTCATTCTTAAGAAGGGCGTGATATATCCACAATAACCTCTGATTGTGTTAGTCGCATTGGCGGACCTGCGGCTGCAAGGGGCGAGATGCCCTGGATGAGGTTTTGAGGTAGGTGAGGCCGTGCGGGACGTCCTGCACGGCCTTTTTCATGTTCAGATCGCAGTAAAGCCGTTGTCCACGAACAGATGGATACCATTGACGAAGTGAGATTCGTCGCTGGCCAGATAAAGTGCTGCGCGGGCCACGTCTTCCGGTTCGCCGATGCGACCCTGCTGGGCGATGATGGCGGCATCCGAGACATCGACGCCCAGGGCTTGCAGGTCGGTCAATTCCCGCAATCCATGCGGCGTGCGGATAAAGCCGGGGCAGACAGCGTTGCAGCGAATGTTCCGGTCGCGAAATTCCACGCCGATGGCGCGGGCAAACATGTGGACCGCGCCCTTGGTGGTGTCATAGAGCACTTCCATCGGCGTCGCAGCCACGGCTGATATCGAGGAGGTGCAGACGATGGAGCCGCCGCCTGCGGCAATCATGCCGGGCAATACGGCTCTGGTCATCAGGAACATCGAGCGGACATTGACCGCATGCAGCCAGTCCCATTCTTTCAGTGTGGTTTCCAGGAATGGTTTGATGACGATGGTACCGGCGTGATTGAACAATACGGTGACGGCCCCGAACCGGTCCTCGACACCCTTGACTGCAGCCTGAACGGCGTCTTCCTCCGAGACATCGGCCACCCAGAAATCGGCCGTGCCGCCAGAATCGCGAATATCCTTGACCGTCCGTTCGGCTTCCTCGCCATTGCGGTCGATGATGGCGACGGCAGCACCTTCCGCTGCAAATAGCCGCGAGGCTGCTCCACCCATGCCGGTTGCGCCACCGGAAATGATGGCGATTTTCCCCTTCAGTCTGTCTGTCATGCGTTCCCGTCCTTGTTGTTATGTGGATGATATTGTCGTGCTCACGGCTTCGACAGGCTTGCCCGGGTTGAGCGCGGCGTCGAGAGAATGAGGCTGGTTTCGCTATTGGTAATACCGGGAACCAGCCTTACACGGCGCAAGACACTGTCGAAATCCGTCAGGGTTGTCGCGCCCAGCTCGACGATCAGGTCCCAGCGCCCATTGGTGGAATGCACGGCGGAAATCTCGGGAAAACCGCTCAGCGCCCGGATCACCTTGTCAGTGACATGGCCCTGGATTTCGATCATCATGATGCCGCGCACACCCAGATCGACCGTATCGGCCCGCAGGATCACGGTATAGCCGAGAATGGTGCCATCACGCTCCAGCCGTTCCAGCCGCGCCCGCACCGTGGCGCGCGAGGTGCCGGTTTCCAGCGCCAGATCGGAAATGCTGCGCCGGCCGTTATGGCGCAGAAGCGTTACCAGCCGTTCATCGAGATCGTCCACCGTCTTCTCACTTTGAGCAATAAAACTGCCATAACGATAAGCCATATGGACATTATTGCCAATCTATATCGTTCAAATCGCCAGTTTCTGATGGTTGAATGTCGCTAACAACAGGAGAGACGTATGGAGTGCAGATTGATCGGAGTTCCCTTGCAGATCGGTGCGGGCCGTCTGGGCTGTGAAATGGGACCGAGCGCGCTGCGCATTGCCGGGCTCGGCCCGATGCTGGAAGAGCTTGGCCATCGCGTTACCGATCTCGGCAATGTCGCGCCCGCCGCCTTCAAGACCCTCAATCATCCCAATCCGGCTGTGCATCACCTGCCGGAAACCGTGGCCTGGATCGAGACCTTGTCCGAGGTCGCCTACCGCGAAAGTGCGGATGCCATGCCGATATTTCTCGGTGGTGACCACGCGCTTTCGGCTGGCACGGTGCCGGGACTGGCGCGGCGGGCGGCGGAACAAGGCCGTCCGCTTTTCGTGCTCTGGCTGGATGCCCATACCGATTTCCATACGCTGGAGACCACGGAAAGCGGCAATCTGCATGGTACGCCGGTCGCTTATTTCACCGGTCAGTCCGGTTTTACCGGTTATTTTCCTGAACTCGCCGAAGCGGTCGATCCGGCCCATGTGGCAATGATCGGCATTCGCAGCGTCGATCCAGCCGAACGGGCCGCTTTGCGCCGGACCGGCATCACCGTGCATGACATGCGGATGATCGACGAGCATGGCGTTGCCGTGCTGTTGCGGGCCTTTCTGGACAAGGTTCGGGCCGCGAATGGCTTGCTGCATGTCAGTTTCGATGTGGATTTTCTCGATCCGATGATTGCGCCCGCCGTTGGCACCACGGTGCCTGGTGGTGCTACCTTCCGCGAGGCGCATCTGGTGATGGAAATGCTGCATGACAGCGGCCTGGTTTCCAGCCTCGATCTGGTCGAACTCAACCCTTTCCTGGACGAGCGGGGCCGCACCGCAATCCTGATGGCGGATCTGACCGCCAGCCTGATGGGACGGCAGGTCATGGACCGTCCGACACGCGACTATGCCGGGAGCGTTTGATGAGTGCTATTGCCAATCTGAATATCGTCCCCTTCGTCAGCGTCGATCATATGATGAAACTTGTGCTGCGGATCGGGGTCGAGATCTTCCTGACCGAACTCGCCGCGGTGATCGAGGAGGATTTTCGCCGCTGGGAGATCTTCGACAAGACGCCGCGCATCGCCTCCCATTCCAGCGACGGGGTGATCGAATTGATGCCGACCAGCGATGGCACGCTCTACGGCTTCAAATACGTCAACGGCCATCCGAAGAACATGCGCCAGGGCCGCCAGACGGTGACGGCCTTCGGCGTGTTGTCGGATGTCGGCAATGGCTATCCGATGCTGCTGTCGGAAATGACCATTCTCACGGCATTGCGCACAGCGGCGACCTCGGCTGTGGCGGCAAAATACCTGGCCCGGCCCGATTCCCGCTGCATGGCGGTGATCGGCAATGGCGCGCAAGCCGAGTTTCAGGCGCTGGCCTTCAAAGCAATCTGTGGCATCACGCATCTGCGGCTCTATGATATCGACCGCAGCGCCAGCGACAAATGCCTGCGCAATCTTCAAGCAAGCGGATTGGCGATAACGCTGTGCCATTCCTCGCAAGAGGCGGTCGAGGGCGCCGATATCATCACCACTGTCACCGCCGACAAGCAATGCGCCACGATTCTCACCGACAACATGGTCGGCCCCGGTGTTCATATCAACGCGGTTGGCGGCGATTGCCCCGGCAAGACCGAATTGCACCGCGATATCCTCACCCGTGCCGAAATTTTTGTTGAATACCCACCCCAGACCCGCATCGAGGGGGAGATCCAGCAAATGCCGCCTGACCATCCCGTCACCGAACTGTGGCAGGTGATGACCGGCATTGCTTCAGGACGCAGCGATTCGCGCCAGATCACTCTGTTCGATTCGGTCGGCTTTGCCATCGAGGATTTTTCGGCTCTGCGCTATGTGCGCAGCAAGCTGGCCGAGACCGGGCTTTTCACCGAACTGGATCTGCTGGCCGACCCCGATGAGCCTCGCGATCTCTATGGGATGGTGTTGCGCGCCGGGACTTCCACCGGTTGATGACCAAAATTTCATGATTGTCGGTATGGACCCTTTTGCCTCGCTCCCCATTTCTGAATGGAACTGAGTTTTGCAAAGGATCAATCATGGACATCGTTCGCATTTTATTTGCTATCATTCTGCCCCCGGTCGGCGTTTTTCTCCAGGTTGGCATTGGCCTACAATTCTGGCTGAATATTCTTCTGACATTGTGCGGCTATATCCCCGGCATCATCCATGCCATCTGGGTGATCTTGCGCCGGTAATCTCCTGAATTGACGCCTTTACCAAGGGTCATTGAAATGACCCTTGGTATTAATGATTATCGGCGGGCGGTCATGGCGATTGACAATGACGCCAAGCCGGATGAACTTGGCCGCCCGTGGTGCCGGTTGGAGGATTGGCGCCCGTATCGCTTGGGAGGCCTGCCGTATGACTGTCGATCTGGTCGAGTATTTCGACGCCTATGCCCGTGATTATCAGCCTTATAAGGGCGGCAGCTGGTGCTATGAGGACGGTTGTCTCTATGCCGGGCTGATCGCCCTTCACGAGGCGACGGGTGATACCAGATGGTCGGCGCATCTGAAGCGGCTGGTCGATGACCAGTTGGATGATCAGGGCCAGATGCGTGATTACGTGCTGACCGAGTATAATATCGACAATATCCTGCCGGGCCGGGCGTTGATTTTCCTGCTGAAAACGACTGATAACAATCGGTACCGGATTGCGGCGGACCGGCTTGCCCGACAATTGCAAAGCCATCCGCGTCTCGGTGCCGGTCCCTATTGGCACAAGCTGCGCTATCCCCATCAGGTCTGGCTGGACGGGCTCTATATGGGTCTCGCCTTCAAGGCCGAATACGGCAAGCTGGCTGGCGAGGAGTCTATGGTCCGCGATGCGCTGGAGGAATTGCTGGTCACGCTCGACCTGACCTCGGATGGTGTGAGCGGACTTTATCGCCACGGCTATGATGAGGAACGGCTGCAAGCCTGGGCCGATCCACAAACCGGCCTGTCGCCCGCCCATTGGGCGCGGGCGATTGGCTGGCTGGCGATGGCAATGGTCGATCTCTACGGCCTGGTGCCAGAGGGGGCGGATAAGTCGATGCTGGCCGAAAAGCTTGGCGGACTTCTGACCCGGCTTTCACACTTGCGCACCGGGGATGGCCGCTGGTTGCAGGTCATCGATCAGCCCGATCTTGCCGGCAATTATCCTGAAAGCTCTGCCACGGCGATGTTCGCCTATGCCTCTCTGAAGGCAGCCCGGCTCGGAATTGCGGGAGCAAAGGCGGAGCTTGGCGCGGAGGCATTGGCAAGTCTTCACCGCCATGCACTTGGTCCCAACGCCTCTGGCCGGATGGTGATGAAGCAGATTTGTTGTGTGGCCGGATTGGGCGGGTTTGGCGGCGTCTACCGGGATGGCACGCCCGCCTATTACCTGTCCGAGGCGTTGAACGACGACGACATCAAAGGTGTTGGCCCATTGATGATGGCTGAAGCAGAGCGTCTGCGCTGTGCGACACACTCCGCATCTCCCGCATTGGTCTGACGGGAGATGCCTTTTTCCGGTTGTTATTTGAGATTGAAGCGGAACGGCACCGTAATCGTCTTGCTCACACCTGGTGGCGGTGCGGGCACTGGCGAGGCACGTTTTATGGCATCGACCGTTGCCTGATCCAGATTCGGAAACCCTGAAGAGCGGGAAATCGACACCGAGAGAACATTGCCTCTGTCATCGATCTGGAAGCGGGCGTAAACCGTGCCTTCCTCCTTGTTGGCGCGGGCTTCGCTTGGATAGCGCTTGCGTCGTTCAAGATAGGAAGCCAGCCGTGCCTGCCAGTTTTGCGGGCTGACGCTCGATGAAAACAGGCCGGAACTGGTGTTGGAGGCCGCCGTCCTATCCGATTGCGTCACCTCTGCCTTGGCCTCGCGCTGGGCTTTCTGGGCTAAGGGTTGCGGGGCGGCTTTCGGTTGCTTCTTTTTAACCGGTGTCGTGTCTGCGCTCTCCACCGGCTTTTGCATCGGACGAGTTACCGGCAGCGGCACTTCCACATTTTCCAGTTCCTTGCTCACCTGTTCTTCGACCGTCGGTTCTTCAACCGGCTTGGGCTCCGGCTCCGGCGGTGGTTCGGGCTGCACTTCCGCAACGTCGGGTGGCGGTGGTGGCGTTTCCTCGACTTTTTCAGGCGGTGTCGGCTCCGGTGGCTGCACCTCGGGCGGCTGTGGCACGGGTGGCGGCTCGACCGGCTGCGGCGGTTTCTCCACCGCCTCGGATTTTACCTCTTCGGCATCCTGCTGATCGGGCGTGACCTGGTTTTCCTCGACCTTGGCAGCGACCGGTTCGGGAGCCAGCTCAATCATGATGGCGGCAGGCGGGGCACCGGCCAACGGCTCTTCCGGCTCTTGCAGCATTAGCACCACGGCACCGGCATGGGCGGCAAACACCAGGGTTCCGGCTGTACACCAGAGCAACCAATCGAGGGCGGAACTGCGCCGCCCTGTCGGGTCCGCTTGCCTGCTCATTGGCCGTTGGTATCCTCTGCGGGCGGCGTAATGCTGGTCGCCTGCGGCAATGTTTCCACCCCAACCAGGGCGATCTTCAGATAACCTGCGTCGCGCAGCAGGTTCATCACCGTCATGAATTCGCCGTAGCCGACATTCTTATCGGCGCGCAGGAAAATCCGCGTGTCTTTATTGCCCTTGGAGACCTGGTCCAGCACGGTCGGCAGCCTGTCGCGGCTGACCGTGTTATTGCCAAGCGCCAGGCTGAGATCCTGTTTCAGGGTGAGATAGACCGGTTCGTCCGGCCGTTTGGCCGGTGTGGCGCTGGAAGCGGGGAGGTCGACATTGACATCGACAGTCGCCAGCGGCGCGGCCACCATGAAAATGATCAGCAGAACCAGCATGACATCGATGAAAGGCGTGACGTTGATCTCGTGGTTTTCAACCAGATCGTCGCCGGAATTTTCGCGGATACCTCCAGCCATCGGATTACTCCGTTACCACCTTGAGGCGCGCGGCGCGCACATCGGCCGGCACCTTGCGGAAATCGAGATCCCGGCTGACCAGCCGTTCCACCGCCGTTGCCGCATCCAGCAATTGCTGGCGATAGCCGGTCACCGCGCGGGCAAACACGTTATAGATTACTACGGCGGGAATGGCGGCAACCAGACCGATCGCGGTGGCCAGCAGCGCCTCGGCAATACCAGGCGCGACGACGGCAAGATTGGTGGTCTGTGATTGCGAAATGCCAATGAAGGAATTCATGATGCCCCAGACGGTACCGAACAGACCAACAAAGGGGCCGATGGAGCCGATGGTGGCGAGAATGCCGGTTCCGGCGGTCATGCGGCGTCCGGCGCGCGATTCGATCCGCGACAGGGCCGAGCTTACCCGTTCCTTGACGCCGTCATTGCCGGCATAATCGAGCGCAGGCTCTGACAGTTTCAACTCGCGTGCAGCGATCAGCAGCATGTCCGGCACGGTGCCGCGCCGCTTCTGCAATGCGCCCGCCGCCTGCGAGAGGGAGCGCGCGTCCTGCAACACAGCCAGACCGCGCCGCACCCTGGCCTTTGAGCCGGAGAGCTGAAGGGTTTTGACAAGGAGGATGGTCCAGGTTGCGACCGAGGCCAGGCCAAGGGCAATCATCACTGACTTCACCACCCAGTCGGCGGCCATGAACATGCCAACAGGGGAAAGGTCGTGGGGAATGTCGGAGCGCTGCACTGCGGCGGGAGCCTCCACGGCGACGCCTTCGGTGGGGGAGGCTGACGGAGCTGGTGTGGCGGTGCCCGCTGATGGGGCTGCCAAATTGGCAGGTGCCGCAGGTGTCTCTTGTGCCGGTGTTTGGGCAGGCGTGGCTGGGGCCGGTTTGCTTGTGGTTTGAGCGGGTGCCGTCCCTTGCTGGGCGAAGGCGGTGGCTGAGCTCATCAGCGTGCCGGTTATCAGCAGACCCGAGCCAATAACCACGGTCATGCTCACGCGAGCGAGCGAAGAGGAGCGACGATACGCCATCAAACAACCTTCCGATCAAAATCCATTGCCGGTGCAGGCATGTCCTGCGCATGGCGGGGCAGTGCCTTTAATTGTTTGTCGATATTAAAGTTGAGTTATGTTTTCAAGTATAATCTTGCCAAGGATGCATTTTCCCAGAGCTTGCCCCCGAGCTTGCCAGGGAAAAGTGGCTTCCGGTTTTCCCGATCAGGCAAGCTCCAACAGAAGATCAGAGAGACTGCCTGGTTCAGAATGAAGCGGGCAGTCTCTCGCGCTTGCCAGGGAAAAGTGGCTTCCGGTTTTCCCGATCAGCGAGCGTGGTGCATGGCGGATTTTGCCTGCGAAGACCATGGGAAATTGCCCCTGCCGGGTGTCGATCATTGCCAATGAAGGAACATTTTCAGTCGCTTGCCGTTCTCCTGCCGATAATTCTTTCAAGGAGCCTGTCATGCTGCACTGGATTTTGATTTTTCTGCTGATTGCCGCCGTCGCCAGCCTTCTCGGCTTTCGGGGCGTGGCCGGGGCTTCTGCCGGTATTGCGAAAATCCTGATCTTTATCGTGTTGGTGATCTTCATTATCGCCTTGGTCAGCGGCATTGTCATCGTCGCATAAAATACGAGTGTTAAGATAGGTGCGCTTTATCTTGCGTCATTTGGCGCAGGAGAAGCTGCCCGCTCCTTGCCCCCCAAGGCGGGCGAAGCCGAAGTCCGCCGGGTCTCCAGCTGGCGGACTTCGGCTTCTTTGTTATGAGGGAAGATTGGTATTATATCGTTTGATCTCGGACAAAAGTCAGTTGTCAGAAAAAACACCGATCAGATAAAAGGACGGCGCATCATGCCGTCGGGCGTCCAGTTTGCAGCATCTTGAAGACCGGCGCTGTCAAGGATCTCACATCCACGGTCCAGCCAGCGGATTAGGCCACGGGCGGTCAGCTTTTTCAATGTCTTGTTGGTGTGAACGATCGAAAGGCCGAGCGTATCGGCAACATGCACCTGGGTGATTGGCAAATAGGGTTTTTCCGCGTCGATAAGCCCAGCCACCCGGCCGCGATCATCCAGGAAAGCAAGCAGATAGGCGGCTCGCTCCACGGCGGTGCGCCGGCCGATGCTGATCAGATGATCGTCCAGCATGCTTTCTTCGCGTGAAGCAATCCAGGTCAGGTCGTAGCCAAGGCCTGGATGTTTTTCAAAGAGGGAAAAAAGCCGTTCTCGCTCGAACACACAGAGCCGCATGGGTGTCAGCGCTTCGACGGAATGGGCCATTTCATCAAAAACCGCGCCCTGCAAACCGATCATGTCGCCCGGAACCACGTAATTCAGAATCTGCCGACGACCATCCTCGAGGATTTTATAGCGAAAACCCCAGCCGGTCAGGGTTGTGTAGAGATGGGCGCTATGGCTGCCTTCAACAAGGATTGTCGTCCCCGCGTCAGCATGAAATTCACCCTTTCGGAACGCACGGACGAATTCGAGTTCGCCGGGTGTAAATTCGCGGAAATGGTCGTTGAGGCGAATGGGGCAGACCAGACAGGCCGTGTGAATTCCGTTCTTGAGCCGATCTCCATGTCTTGCCGGTTCCTCTGGCATTCCGTCTCCTTATAGCAAGTCTCGAAATTGCTCACGCATACGCAACTGACAGGAATTTAAAATATCTCAAACACGCCAGTGGCTTGAGATGTTTGAAAAGAGCCATTTTCGATTGCTCTGCGTATTATTCGCTTATCTTTTCAGTAAAGTATCAGGAGGAACAAATGTTCCTGATTGATGACGGGTGACATGTCTTTTTTAAATGACCCGGAGCGGTGCAGCGTCGATAAGGGCTTTTAAGCAAAAAGGTTAATCAATGACTGAAAAACCGCTGCATGTACTGGTTGCTGAAAAGCAGGCCTTGATCGCGATCGAGATCGAGGTCTTGCTCACGGAAGTGGCAGGCGGCAAGATCACCGTCTGTCTCCCTCGCGATATGCCATTGAGATTGAGCGAAGCCCGCTATGATGTGGTGCTGATCGATGCGACCATTACGGCGGAGCATAACCGTACGCGGTTCGATCTTATTCGGAATCATCATGCCGGGGTGGTGTTTTTGACCTCCTTCGACGAGGTGCCGGGGTTTAGCCAGCCAGAACCTGGCTTTGCACTCCTGACGAAGCCGTTTGACGAGCAGCGGCTCCTGGCTGCGGTATTCGAAGCAGCGACTAATCGAGATCCGATGGGCGCTGGTTTAGAGACAAAGATCGAGGGGAGTGGCGCCGATCAGGGGCCGCACAGATGACAAGCAAATCTCTCCCGGTCGGGGCGACCTGCGCGCCGACCGGGAGATGTCATTATACCGCGAATGCGCGTTTCGTCACCGCAGCGTCATGGGCGTCGGGTCCGAAATCGCCTTCACCGCTCACGCCGAGAATTTCCTGCAGGCGGTTTCGTGCCCGGTTGATCCGGCTCTTGATGGTGCCAACAGCGCACCCGCAAATTTCCGCCGCTTCCTCATAGGCGAAACCGGAAGCCCCTACCAGAATGATGGCTTCGCGCTGGTCGCTCGGCAGTTGATCAAGCGCCTTTTTGAAGTCTTGAAGGTCCAGCGAACCGTATTGCTGAGGATGAACGGCAAGCTGTGAGGTGAAAATGCCGTCGGGGTCGGAGACCTCACGACCGCGCTTGCGCATTTGCGAATAGAATTCATTGCGCAGAATGGTGAACAGCCAGGCTTTCATATTGGTGCCCGGTTCGAAGTGATCCTGCTTTGCCCAGGCTTTCATGATCGTATCCTGGACAAGGTCATCCGCCACGTGGTGCCGTCCGGCCAGCGACACGGCAAACGCGCGTAGATTGGGCAGGGCAGCCAGCATATCTCTCTTGAAGCCGCGATCATCCGATTGCTTTTCAAGGGTCATCGAGCAGTGTCCTTCCTGTCGCACTGTTTCCCTGCATTTTGTTCGGCGGCATCCAGACGCTCAAGCAAGTCCATGAAACGGTCCGGAATCCCTTCCTCCTGGACGGAATCGTAGAATTTCCGGAGCTTGCTGCTGATCGTGCCGTGTGCTTCAGCCGGGATTCCCTCGGTTCCATCCTCTCCTGCGTCACGATGATTATGCTGGTTGTTCATGATGTCTCTGACGGTTGATTTTAATGTCAGGCTTAACGGACCATATCTGAGAAGGTTCCGCTTCTCCCCGCATATTTTTTCTCCGTGTTATCTCTGGCGTCAGACATGAGGTGAGGAGGAAATTATACTGAAATTATAACGCGTTAAATTGAAATGTCGCATATCGCGCACAAGATGTCGAGTGATAGCATTTCATCAAATTAAGGTGAAATGATAACAATCCTCAATTGCCGGCTGTGGCAGACGGTAATCTCTGGAGCCAGACGTTGTGCTGCGCTTGAGGCGGGCAAAAATTTTCCAGAGCTTCCAGTTTGTCGCTGGCGGGTTTGCGACAAAAAGTGACGTCTTGACGAGGCGGGTGGAACTTTAGCCCCAGCTTTTCGTTTCTAAATCAGTTGTTAACGGAGTCCAGATCCATGCTTTATTATTCTCTCGTCTTTCTCGTCGTCGCTCTTATCGCCGCCGCATTGGGTTTTGGTGGTATTGCTGGCGCTTCGGCCGGTATTGCAAAGATCCTGTTCTTTGTCTTCATCGTGCTCTTCCTGATTTCGCTGGTGAGCCGTCTGTTCAGGCGCGCCTGACATCTGCGAACTGGTCATAACGACAGGGCCCGGCCATCGCCGGGCCCTGTTGCGTTTGCTGACCGGAACGGAAAGCAAAACGAGCGTGAAAAACCTCACAAGGCCTTCTCGCTATGCCTTTGGGTGTCCAGGGTCTTATGGATATCTGGAAAAATTCAGAAGCGGTTATTGTCCAAGGCCACAGCCTGAACCTGTTTTTGGGAGCCACCCTGGCTTTTCAGCGCTTGCAGTTCGCCCACGCCCATGATTGAGCGAATACGTGTTTTTCCTGCCAGCAGGCCTGGGGCGACGGGAA
Organism: Agrobacterium vitis; assembly: GCF_037039395.1. NCBI lineage: Bacteria > Pseudomonadati > Pseudomonadota > Alphaproteobacteria > Hyphomicrobiales > Rhizobiaceae > Gillisella > Gillisella vitis. Next base: position 2,256,168 of record NZ_CP146242.1, read on the forward strand.
TACAATCCCCATACATCTTCAGGGCATAGCCTTCCAGACGACGCAATTTCGCCGGTAGATCTGCTCGGCACAGGGTCGCATCGGCATAGTCGATCACTGCGACAGGCCGGTCTATGCAATCCGTTCGTTCGGGATGACAAGCAACAATCACCATTATTGCCGCAAAGCTCATCATGGCCAATCTCCTTACCCTTCAAAAGGGTAACGGCCCGGCTATTCGCTTGTTCCTGATGGGACTGGCGGAAGAAGGGCAACATGGGCATGCTGTGGCTAAAATATCACAATGATCAGCTGCAAGTACCCGGGAAACCCGATGGTTCCCCGGTGCAAGTCGATCTCAGAAGCTGGCTTTGTGCGTAGCTCCGTGAATGAGGTCATGGATATATTGCAGTTTCACCAAGACGGGCGCGGACAGCACAAAGGGGTAGAGATCCGGTTGACCCATGCTGCGGTTGATACTGTTGACGGCGACTGTCAGCGGAACCCATGCGTCGATCAGGGATCTTACACCATCCACTCTATAGGGGTCGAAATCGACTTTAACGGTCAGGTTTTGTTCGTCGATGATAGGACGGGTGCGCAGGCCAAACGCATAGGCCGTTTCCAAGGCATCGACAATATGGATGTAGTGCGCCCAGGTTTCGGCGAAATCTTCCCAGGGGTGGCTGGCGGCGTAGGCGCTGATGAAACTGCCTTCCCAACCCGGAACCGGTCCATTGGCATAATGCCGTTGCAGGGCTTCACCATAATCTTCTTCGTCATTGCCGAAAATTGCCCGGCATTGCGCCAGTTGGTTGCCGTCGCGCACCAGCACATTCCAGTAGTAATGGCCAACTTCGTGGCGGAAATGCCCGATCAGGGTTCGGAACGGTTCGCCCAGGGCCACGCGCCTTGCTTCACGCTCCGCATCGGAACCCTCGGCGATATTCAGGGTGATCAGGCCGGAATCATGGCCGGTCATGACGGGCTGCCCGCCGGTGCGGGCTGAATCATCTTCCAGGAACTCGAATGCCAGCCCGTCCGGGGTCGCTTCGGTGCGCGTGACCAATGGCAGGCCGAAACGCTGGAGCGAATAAAACAACACATGCTTGGCATTCTCGATCTTGCGCCAGTTTTCGAGATTATCGCTGCTGGAGAGATCCGGAATAACCAGATTGTGGCGGCAGGCGAGGCAAAATTCCTCACCGTCCTCCACCAGCCAATTGCAGGCGTCATAGCGCGCATTGGCGCAGAGCCGAATAAAGCCCTGCTGCGACACGCCATCAATCAACGCGGCATTGCTGGAATCAATGGCGATAAACCCGTTATCGGATGGGCGAAAACCCAGTAGAGAATGGCAGGACAAGCATTGGGTGTTGTCGAAGAACACCATGTTTCTGCAATTGGAACAATTAAAGAGGCGCATCAGGGCTCCATGGCTCGCTCCTGCACAATCGCTCGCAACCCGGTATGGTGTCGCGACAGGAGTATGCAGCAGGTTTGAATTGTATCGCAAGCGGACGTGCATCGTTTCCGATGCGCCATATTGCGGCGGGGTGCAGTGTTGCGGCGTGTAAACGCATTCGCATTCAAAAACGCCCGCACGCACAAAGCCCGCGCTTACAAAAGATTGGCAGGAGGAATAGGTTCCCTTGTCAGGGATGCTGCTGCATAATTTTCTCCTTAAATCGGAATCGATTTAAGGAGAAAATTATGCAGCCGATTTAAAGTGTTACAGCGTCCTTTGTGTGTTTTGTAAAACGCACGGCGCTGTAGCATGAAATACAGTTATTCATGCAGTTCGACTGGAAAGGTCAGCTCATAATAGACGCTGTCCTTGTCGAACCGGTGGACGACATGGCCGTTGACGGAGGCGGGTACGACACGTTCGAGCACCGTGCTGCCGAACCGTCCCCTGGCGCGTTCCAGATCCTCGCCGGTCAGCGTTTCAATTGGCTCGTTCCAGGTTACCCTGATTTCCTCGCCATGCCGAGTCCATTGCTGATGACAGGCGACGTCAATTTTCTTGCGTTGGCTGATGAAGTCGCCGTGGCTGACCGCGTTGACAATCAGTTCATGCAGGGCGAGCCCGATATGCAGGGATGCATTGGGTGACAGCAGAACATTGTCACCGGAGACCTGAACGAGATTTGCCGTTTCCGGCACGTATTTTTCCAATTGCTGGCGGACCAGATCCTGGAAATAAGCGCCGCGCCAACTGGAATCGGTAATCAGGTCCTGCGACATCGACAGCGCATGCAGCCTGCCGCGAAACTTCCCCAGAAACTGGTCGAGCGTCCCGGAATAGCGGGCCGTCTGGAAAGCGATGCTTTGAATGATCGCCAGCAGGTTTTTTGACCGATGGCTGACTTCACGCAACAGCGCACGCAACAGCCGTTCGCGGCGCTTTTCCTCGGTCCGGTCCACCAGGATCGTCATCATGCAGACGTCTTCCGGGCTGATGCGGATCATTCGGCAGCGAAATTCAAACACCGTATCGTCGCCTGGCTCCACGCTCAGTTCCGCACCCTGGTCCGCTTCGACCAGTCCGGCTTTCAACTCCCGCAACTGGGCGCCGATTTCGGGTCCGAAAATCGAATCGTCACTGGGTTCTTCGCCATGGGCGAGCGGCCAACGCTGGGGCAGGGATGTAATGCAGATATAGCGTCCGTCCATGTCCTGAAGGGTCAGACTTGCGCCAATATCCAGCAAGGCCGTGATAAAGAACTCACGCAAGGGCCTGTCAGCACGCTGCGGTTCGAACCATGTCAACCGATTTACCAAGTGCTTCTCTCCAGCGGCGGTAGCCCTCTTTCAAGGGCGCGCGGCATCCATGCGCCTGCATAGTTTCACCAACATCGCAATGACGACCCGTTTTATCCGGCGCCTCGTGCTTCGACGCTATCCCCTCGTTGACTGCGAGGCCAAACCGAACCGGTCAAAAATCGCATGGTCCAGCCGTCAGGCATCCTGTTTGGCATGTTCGTTGAAGAACAGTGCCTGGCTGATCAGTGCCTTGACCATATCGGGATTGAACGGCTTGGTGACGAGAAACGCCGGTTCAGGCCGCTCGCCGGTCAGCAAACGTTCCGGGAAGGCGGTAATGAAGATCACTGGCACGGTATCCACCTTCAGGATATCGTTGATGGCGTCGATGCCGGAGCTTCCATCGGCAAGCTGGATGTCGGCAAGCACCATTTTCGGGTTGGTTCGGCCATAAAGCTCCACGGCTTCCTTGTGGGTGCGGGCAATGCCTGTAACGCGATGACCGAGATCTTCCACCATCTGCTCAATATCGAGCGCGATCAGCGGTTCGTCTTCGATAATCATGATGTCGGTCGCCACCTGACGGGAAATTTCGACGGCAGCCTGATTGAACAGACCCCGGAAGTCGCTGTCGCTGACATCAAGCACTTCGGCAGCTTCCTCATAGGTAAAGCCTTCGACTGATATCAGCAGGAAAGCGTGACGCTCACGCGGAGGAACGGCCAAAAGATTAGAAGCGGCCCGTTTTTCCCAGGCAAAAGGCGAGGTCATCGGCCGGATTTCGACATGGGTCGAGCCAAAAATCGTGACAAACAGTTTATAAAGCGAAACCCGATCACTGCTGGCTTCGGGATAGACCGAAAGATCGGCGATCAGAGCCTCCAGAACAGCGGCGACATAGGCGTCGCCCGATGTCTGCGAGCCCGTGACAGCTCGGGCATATCGCCTCAAATAAGGAATATGAGCAGCGACGCGGGTGGTAAGGGACATTCAGCTTCTCCAGTTTGCACGAATGCAGCATAAACTCGCTAGCAAACGCGGCGATCCAAAAAAAGTTCCAAAATTCGTCCGGCGATTTGCCCGATCCGTGCGGGGTGCCGGTCGATATCGATCCATTCTATCCACTTCATGACCTGCACCTCTATTACGGTGCAAAGAGACCGATGTGTCCTCGCTTCGAAGAGATTGCAATATATCAAATCTGTCAAAGGCTTGAGATATTAGCAAAGGGTATGACTGGTGATCTTCAATGATTTTCGTCTTTATGGGCAAGGCAAACCATTGTCGCGAGACCGGGGAAAGAATGGGGAAGGCGTTAAAATCAGATGATGCTCACGAGTTTATGCTAGCCGATCGGCGAAGTTCAAGACGCAAATTCTGCGACTATGCTTTCCTGCCCAAATCATTGAACGCTTTTCGGTCTGTAGGGGCAAAAAGGTTTTGATTCGATCAACAACCCCTGGATTTCTAGAATTGCTATAGATATCCACAGTGGTTTAAACAAGCAGCGATATTCATTCTGGTGTTCAGGGTCAATGCATCGGATACAGTTGATTTATATGTTCGAATGTTCGGATCTCTATTTGACAAAGATCAAGAAACTAGGCCTGGCATTGTGTTATTATCTCGTTTGTAACTGTCTTGGATACAAAAAATCAGGATTGCTCTTGCTGCGATCTATTTCTTCATAGAATGCGTATCATATACCAAGTCCCCTCTCCAGGCCGCAGGCATTGACATCATGTCCGAAAAAAAGTCCTCGAAATCCGTCAAAGCTCCGGCACATCAGAGCCAGGCTAATGCCATGATCGCGGCACGCTTGAAAACCTATTATGATGAGCTTGTCGAGGAGGGGACCCCGGATCACTTTCTGGACCTGCTCGAGAGGCTCGATGCTGCCGAGCAGTCGGCGAAGTCCAAGTCTGATAAAGCCTAAAACTGGTGTTCATGGCACGCTAGGTGATGGGAAATATAGAAAAAGCGTCATGTGTTTTGCAAGGCACATGACGCTTTTGTCGTTAAAGCGTATCTTTTCGAGAAATCGGCTCGACAAACCGGTTCCAGCTTTTTCTGAAAATGCTGTTAGGAAGCGATAATCGCCCGCAGCATCCACAATGCCTTTTCGTGGAAGGTCAGGCGGGCTGTCAGCATGTCTGATGTAACCAGATCGCCAGCTTCATCGGCAGCCTCACCGACCTCGCGCATCTGACGCACAGCAGCCTCATGGTCGGCGATCAAATCCTTGACCATGTCAATGGCGGCGTGATGCTGGGTCTCGCCAGTCTTTGGTGCGAAATTGCTGCTGCTTTGCAAATTGACCGGGGCAAGATGTCCGAGGGCGCGAATACGCTCAGCAATAATGTCGACGGCGGCAAACAGCGTATTGTAATGCTCTTCCGTCAGTTCGTGGATCGGCTTGAACAGCGGACCAACAACATTCCAGTGATAGACCTGCGTCTTGATCGTCAGGGCATAGGTGGCGGCAAGGATTTTGGAGAGATCCTTGGAGGCCTGTTCGCGGTAGGCGTCTTCAAGTCCGATGCTGATTTTTTCGTCACGGGCTCTGGGCTTCAATACTTCTGCAACTTTGGCCATGAATTTGGTCCTTTCCGTAAAAATCAAGGCGACGAAAAGCCCCGCCGAAACAGGGTTCCGCCGTCGGTTGAGGGTATGACTGCACTTACGAACTGCGACAGGCAAACTGCGACAGGCTTAGCCGTTACTTACGGCCGATCCCCTGGCTGCGTGCAAACAGATAGGCAAGCATGCCGACCGCCGCGACCCCGACGATGGGGTTGACCTTCAGCATTCCGGGCAAGCGTCCCATCAGCCCCATGGTCAGCGGATCGGTCGCTGCCAGCGTCGCGGTTTGAAGAAATGCCCGCCTGCGTGCTTCACGGCGATTGATGATGGAGACGATCGCTAAGGTGATCAGGCCGATCAACACCGCGATGCCTGCAATTACCAGCCCGGCCGGACCGGCACCGATCTCAGCCGCCAGGAAAATCCAGCCGGAAACAATCGCTGCAACGATGGCAATCAGGAAACAAAACCCGGCAATAGCGCCAGCGATAGCGTTGCGCCGGGCTTTGTCGATCCTGGGCTTCACGCCTTCTGCGGCCACCAGTGTCAGACGTGTGAGCAAACCGAACATTGATTAGCGCCGTGACAGCAGGGCGAAAATAAAGCCGAGACCGGCAGCAATCGCCACCGACTGCAACGGTTTTGCCCGAATTTTATCTTCCAGATCCTGTTCCAGCGCAGAAACGCTGCTGCGTGCGGAGCTGATCGCATCCGATGCCTTGTCGCCGACCTGATGCAATGTTGCGCTGCCGAGGGAGGCGAGCGTGCTCGTCAGCGAAGCAACGTCCTGCTTGAGCTGCTCGATCTGCGCTTCGAGTTCCTTGGACCGTGCTTCTGCTTCCAAATCGTTAACGGCTTCATTGATATCGACCATGGACGAACTCCTTCTGGATTTTAAGGCTGCGCAAACCGTTATCCCGTCTGCGGTGCGAACTCTATCAACAAACGTTGCTCAGGCCCAAGGGTTCCATTTTTCAACTATTTTCGGGTCACCCTTCTCGCATGGCATGATGTCAACGGTCGTCTACCGTCGTGCCACATCGGTATAATCGGAACCTTCAAGGTTGCATGACGTTAATCTCATGCTACCATGCTCGGACCGCTGATGTTTGACGGCGGCACGGGCTTCTCGAAATCGCCAATCGGAAGAGGAGACCGCGATGAACTGGAACCGTGTTGAAGGCAATTGGGAACAATTCAAGGGCAAGGCCCAGGCGCAATGGGGCAAGCTGACCGGCGACGACCTGGATGTTATTGCCGGTAATCGCAAACAATTGAGCGGCAAATTGCAGGAACTCTATGGAAAAGGCCAGGATGAGGCCGACCGAGAGATCGACGATTGGGTCAAACGCCACTAATATACCCTAACCGCAGTCTGGCGACATGATGTCGTCTTGCGGGTGCGGCGCTGGAAACCATGATGGTTCTGGCGCCGCTTTTTTATGATCATGCTGGCAGCATATGCAGCAGCGTTTCCAGCCGGTCGGCATCACGGGGAAGTTTATCGCTCCGCAGCCGTGAAATCCGGGGAAAGCGCATGGCGACGCCGGATTTGTGCCGGGTGGACCGGTTCAGCCCTTCAAAGGCCACCTCTACCACGAAACCATGATCCGGCTCGGCGCGAATCGAGCGCACAGGGCCGAACCGGTCGATGGTGTTGTTGCGCACATATTTATCGAGAATTTCCAGCTCCTGGTCGGTAAAGCCGAAATAGGCCTTGCCCACTGGCACCAGTTGGTCGCCGCCCTCAGGCATCTGCATCCAGACCCCGAAGGTAAAATCGGAATAATAGCTGGAGCGCTTGCCATGGCCGCGCTGGGCATACATCAGCACTGCATCGACGTTCAGCGGTTGTTTTTTCCACTTGAACCACGGCCCCTTGGCGCGTCCCGCCTGGTAAATGCTATCGCGGCGCTTGATCATCACCCCTTCGATGACCGGATCGGGCGGTGAGTGCCGCAGGGCGTCCAGCTCGTCCCAACTGGAAAAACCAATCAGCGGCGAGAGATCGAAACGGGTGGCGGGCGCTTTTTCGACAATCTCTGCAAGCAGACCCCGGCGTGCCTCAAAGCCCAGGTTTCGCACATCCTGGTCGCCGGTAAACAGCAGATCATAGGCGCGGATGAAGGCCGGATAATCGCTGAGCATTTTCGTCGTAACGCTCTTGCGGTTCAGACGTTGCTGAAGATCGGAAAAGCTGCGGGTTGGCTGGTTGGAGCGGGCGGTGCCGCCGACCAGCAATTCGCCATCAATCACCCCATCGAAATTAGCCGCTGCAATAATATCGGGAAAAGCTCCGGAAATATCGTCGCCGGAGCGGGAATAGAGGCGGCAGGTGTCTCCGTGGCGCGAAAGCTGCACCCGGATACCGTCCCATTTCCACTCGGCGGCGTAATCGGCGGGATCGAGGCCATCCAGATCTCCATTGCCGACCGGATTGGACAGCATGACGGAATGAAAGATCGCCGGCGTCGCCAGCACAGGCTTGTCGGCGCCGCCCTCAAGCCAGGCAAACAGGCTCACATAGGGCGGCTCCAGCCCATGCCAGAGCGTCTCGATATCACCTACATCCTTGCCCGACATTTCGGCCAGCGCCTGTTTGGCAAGTCGTGCCGAAACCCCGATCCGCAAGCCGCCGGTCGCCAGTTTGAGAAAGGCGAAACGGCCTGACGTGTCGAGTTGGTCGAGCAGATCGCGCACGGCGCCCCGCACTTGAGTGCGGCCAAGCGATTGCATGAGGGCGACGACCTCGCCAAGGCTTGGTTCGGCCATTTCGGCCTTTTCGCCGCGGTCCTGGTCCCAGACCAGCGAAATGGTTTCGGCGAGGTCGCCGACATAGTCATAGGAATAACCGAAGAGGACAGGGTCCATCCGCTCCAGCACCAGTTCTTTCAGCAGGGCTGGCTTGACTGTTTTCAGATCAAGTGTTCCGGCCAGAACGCCCAGCGCATAGCCCCGGTCCGGGTCTGGCACGCCGGCAAAATAATCGGCCAACAGCTTGAGCTTGGCATTGCGGCTCGGGGTCAGGACGAGGCGGTCGAGAAGGGTGGCAAAGGCGCGCATCAATCGCCCTCGTCTTCATAGCCGACCAGATGCAGCGGCTTGGCGGCGATACCGTTCAACTCGCACCAGCGCACCAAAGCCTCTTCGCGTCCATGCGTGACCCAGACGGCACCGGGTTGCAATTCGCGGATCGTCTCGATCAGCTCAGGCCAGTCGCAATGATCGGAAATGACCAGCGGCAATTCGACCCCGCGCTGCTTGGCCCTTTGACGCACCATCATCCAGCCAGAGGCGAAAATCGCCAGCGGATCGTGAAAACGCCGCGCCCAGCGATCGGCAAAAGCCGAAGGCGGACCAATGACGATAGCGCCTTCGAAATGGCTGGAACCGCCGCTTTCCACTGTTGCGGGGCGCAATTCTCCCAGCTCGATGCCCTGGCTCTGGTAATAGTCGCAGAGCTTGGTGAGTGCGCCGTGAATATAGATTGGCTTCTCATAGCCCGCTTGACGGATCAGCGAGATCACCCGCTGCGCTTTGCCCAGCGCATAGGCCCCAACCAGATGGCTGCGCTGCGGAAACTGTTCCAGCGACCGCAAAAGCTTGCCGATTTCCAGTGCCGGATCGGGATGGTGAAAGACCGGCAGCGCAAAGGTTGCCTCAGTGATGAACACATCGCAAGGCACCGGTACGAAAGCCGCACAGGTGGCATCGGGCCGACGTTTGTAATCGCCGGAAACGACGATGCGGGTTCCCGCCCGCTCAATCGAAATCTGCGCCGACCCCAGAACGTGTCCGGCTGGATGAAAACCAATGGCAACGCCGTCCATCATGATGGTTTCGCCAAAATCGATGGCCTGGGACGATCCTGCAAAGTCGGCGCCGTAGCGCAACGCCATGATGTCAAGCGTCTGCCGGGTGGCCAGCACTTTTTCATGACCGGCGCGGGCATGGTCGGAATGGCCATGCGTAATCAGCGCCCGGGCCACCGGCCGCACCGGATCGACATAAAAATCGCCGGTCGGACAATAGAGACCGGCAGGAGTGGGATAAAGCAGGGCCTCGGGCTTGATCATCATGCTAAAATAGGGCGGCAGGCGCCAGAAGTGTAGAGCGAATTTGCTCTTGACCTGTCCCTTGGGGCCGCTTCCATACGTATGGCGGTCAACAACGAACGAGGTGATTCGTGACGTATTCCGCTCAATATCTGAATGCTTCCGAGGCCGCGCGCCGGCTCGGCGTATCCATGAAGGCCCTGCGGCTCTACGAGCAGAAAGGGTTGATAACGCCGGTTCGCACCGCTGCCGGGTGGAGGACTTACGGTCCCGCCGAAATGGCTCGCGCCACGGACATCATTGCCCTGCGAGACCTTGGCCTCAGTCTTGCAGAGGTCAAGCGTGTGATGGAAGGGGATCCGCAATGCCTCGAACCGGCTTTCGCGCGGCATCAGTCCGCGCTTGAACGGACCATCCGACAGACGGCACAAGCCCTGGAGAAAATCCGGGCGCTGCGCCAGGATATAGCCGCCGGGACAGTCCCTGCGTTTGCCGAATTAGTGGGTCTGTCGCGTCGCAGTGGCGACGTTCGGCTTGCCCTGGATCTTCCGTGGCCGTGGGGTGGAGAACGCTTCGAGCTGCTGGATATTCGTCCAATCAATTATATTGTCGGTCCACTCGGATGCGGCAAGACCAGGCTTGCCCATGCAATCGCTGCCGCCTTACCTGATGCAGCATTTCTTGGTCTGGACCGGCTTGAAGACATGGGCAGTGCAGCAAAGGCGCGTCTTGATGCCGATCTCTGTTTAAGGGAGAGGATTGAGCGGGCCTTGGCTTGGCTTATGGAGGAAGGAGCTGTTCCTTCTGATGCCTTGACGGCCCTTCTGGTTGGGCTGGAAGCGCACGGTCCGGCCTGCCTGGTTATCGATATGGTGGAGGATGGCCTGGATAGCGCCACGCAGGAGGCGTTGACCGGTTACCTGCGCCATCACTGCTCCCAGTCACGTCCGCTGTTTCTTATGACCCGATCGGCGTCGATCCTCGACCTGGATGCGGTGACGGGGGACGAAGTCATCATTTTTTGCCCCGCCAACCACAGCCCCCCAAGCGTAGTCGCGCCTTATCCCGGTGCCCCCGGCTATGAGGCCCTTTCCACATGTCTCGCCTCACCGGAGGTTCGGGCACGCAGCCGGGGTGTCGTTGCTTTCAGGCCTCATTCGTAAATGCTGCTGACTGGCGGATTGCCGTTCGCCTGTGCATCCATGCGCAGGCGAGACCTGCGATTGCAGCGTGACATCCCGCTTGTATTTGCGGTATCGGATAGAGACAGTGTGGCATTGTTTTCTCAGGCATTGCCCGCACGGTCTTTCAGACCTTTCGACGCGCAATCTCAGGATCTATTTCCATGAAACCCATTTTCGTTCAGCTGCAATGTGTTCCCGGCAAGACCTATGAGGTGGCCGACGCGATCTATAAGGCGGAGATCGTCTCAGAACTTTATTCCACTTCGGGTGAATATGATCTGCTGATGAAGGTCTATATCGAGGATGGGCAGGACGTCGGCAAATTCGTCAACGAGCAGATTTCGGCCGTACCCGGCGTGGTCCGCTCGCTGACGACAATGACGTTTACCGCTTTCTAAGCGTCATCAGGCGAAGCCCGCTACCAGCCTTCGGTCAGGACCTTGTCCAGCATGGCCACGAAGAAGCTGGCGCTTTCATAGGTCAGGCAGAGCGGTGGCTTGATCTTCAGGACGTTGAGATGGTCGCCGGTCGGCTGCATGATGATGCCGAGGTCGAGCAGCCGTTCGCAGATTGCAGCGGTCTCCTGGGCCGCTGGTTCAAGCGTCTGGCGGTCGCGGACCAGTTCGAGACCGAGATAAAGCCCCATGCCGTGCACGGCACCAGCCAGGGGATGGACGGCAACCAGATCCTCCAGTTTTTCGCGCAGGAAGTCGCCGACATCGCGGGCATTGTCCTGCAAGTTTTCGTCGCGCATGATGTCCAGCACCGTCATGCCGATCACCGAACTGACCGGGCTGCCGCCGGAGGATGAGAAGAAATAGCCATCGTGCTCGAAGGCATCGGCAATCGCCTTTGTGGTGATGACGGCGCCGAGCGGTTGGCCATTGCCCATGCCCTTGGCGATGGTGATGATATCAGGGATGACGCCCTGCTGCTCAAAACCCCAGAAATGATGGCCGAGGCGGCCATAGCCGACCTGAACCTCATCGGCGATGCACAGCCCGCCGCGCGCCCGAATCAAGGGATAGACGCCCTGGAGATAGCCGGGCGGCAAGGCGATGCCTCCTGCATTGCCAAACAGGCTTTCTGCGATGAAACCGGCGAGGCCCGCACCTCCAGCATCGATGTCCTCCAGCGTCTTTTCCACCTCAGCGACATAGGCGGTAGCGCTGTCTTGTCCCTTATACGGGCCGCGATAGCTGTTGGGTGCGGTAACGGGCCATACCCAGTCCGGGCGGGTTTCCAGCGCGCGCGGATTATCGGCAATCGAGGTGGAGACCGCGTCGCTCGCCATTGTCCAGCCGTGATAGGCTTCCTTCAGGCTGACCAGGTTGCGTTTGCCGCTGGCTGCCCAGGCAAGCCGGATGGCGAGGTCCACGGCTTCCGAGCCGCTATTGACCAGAAAAACCGTGTCCAGTCCTTCCGGCGCAAGGTTCGCCAGCCGCTCAGAAAATTCGGCAACGGCGCGGTAATGAAAGCGGGAATTGGTGTTGAGACGCGACCACTGCGTCCAGGCGGCATGGGCAAGACGCGGATGCCCATGGCCGACGGTGGCGACATTGTTGACCATATCAAGATAGGCGCGGCCCGCCATATCGAACAGATGTTCGCCAAAACCACGTTCGATCTGCGGTGGGTGGGCGTAATAGTGCTTTTGCGGGCTGGCAAAATGCTGGCTGCGGGTCGCAAGCAGGGCTTCGCCGCTTGGCAGCGGCGCATCCAGATCGACGCCGAACAAGGCGGCGGGCGACAGGCAGACGCGCCGCCACGCATAGGCGTGATCGGGTCTGGCAAACAGTGGCGGCACGAGGTCGGTATCGCGGCAAAGCTGCAATCGCAGCCCGCCCACGGACCCTTCCGCGCCGGCGATCCGGCCGAGTGGCGTTCCCGCCTGCAATTCCGTACCGTCTTCAAACTGGCATTCCAACCCATGGATATGCAGGGCCAGATCGGGCGCCATCAAGATGAAGTGCTGGCTGGTGCGTTTCAGCACGCAATCGAAGGGCACAACGGCCTCGGTTCCCGCTGGCAGGCAGGCATCGACATGCAGCGCAAAGGTCGCGGGCATTCGCGGCGACAGAAGCCTTGTATAGGAAAGGCGGCATTCACCGTAGCGGGTTGCGGCAACGCCGGTATCGGCGGCGGCCTTGGCCAGCAGCTTCCAGTCGATCTGGGCATCCGCCCAATCGTCCTCGATCAGCGCGGGGCTGAGGGTGGACAGGTCGGTCAGGTGCACGCTGAGCGGATCGATACCGGGCAGAAGCCGGCCAAGCACCGGGCGCTCCTCCGGTGGTTCCTGGCCAAGCGCCGCCAAGATCGCTGCTTCCATGACCGAGAAGGGCAGGGAGGTGGCGAGGGTGAAAATTTCCCGTTCATGTTCCAGATTGCTGGAAACATAATCATTGTCGGGATCGATTGATAATTGCTGCTCGCTGCTGGCCACCAGCACGGCGGCACGCGCGACGATCAGGGGCCAAAGGGCTTTGATCTCGGCTTCATTCAACGGATAAAGCGCGTGAAAAGCCTGGATGACCGGCAGGACACCGAAGGGATCGCCATCGGCCTGGTGCAAGAGTGCCGCGCAGGTCACGGCAAGGTCTCCCACCAGCCAGCCTGTCACCAGATCACCGAAATCGATCACGGCTTGCGGCAGAAGCCGCCCGGCGGCATCGGGCGCGCCCATGATGTTGTCGCCGGTCAAGTCGTGATGCACGGCCTGAAGGCGCAGGTCACCCAGCAACGGATTGATATGACGCATGGTGACGATCATCGCCTTGGCGACATCGTCACGGCGTTTAGGTTCGCTGACGGAGGCCAGCAGATGCAAGGTGACCGGTCCGGCACGCCGCAGATCCCATTGCAGGTCCCGCTCCAGGCCGGGATGGTCGAAATCGGTCAGTGCCAACGCCATGCGGGCGCAAAAGCTGCCGATGGCGCGCATGGTCGCAGGCGCAAGATAGCTTCGCTGGCTAAGGGATTCGCCCTCGATATAGGTCAGCAGGCGGGCGTAATAGCTTTCCTCATCAAGCGTGACGGCCACGATCTCCTCTCCGCTGAGGGAGGGTACCGGTTCCGGGGCCTTCGGGGCCTCGGGGATTTGCGCCAGATGCCGCAAGGCCGCATTCTGGGCTTCCAGTTCGACGCTCGCATACTCCTGGCGGCAGATTTTCAGGACGAAGCGGCGGTCACCGGTATCCACGCGGAAATTGCGGTCCTGTTGGGAACCCAGCTCCTTGACGGTTCCTTCAAGGCCATACTGCTCTTTCAGCAGGGTCACTGCCGCCTCAAGCGTCACGTGAGGCCGCGCAAGCCCGGTGCGCTGAAAGAGAAGGGTGTTTGGCATGGACTGCCTCCTGCAGAATCAATCGGCTGAGAGCTGGGCCTGTCCGGTCTGAACTCCGGTCCGGCCTGCATCATGCAAGCTCATGTCTGTCTTCTTTTGGTTTCTCGCATTGGAAAGCCGATAACCATGTTTCCTGACAAACTCTAGCAGAGAGAATCTGTGCGTCCATCGCCCATCCTTAAAATAACATGGGCAACAAACGTTTGAGGTGTGGAAAGAGCCGATTTCGCCTCCCGTGCGGTCCGGCTCAATCCGTAAATGCGTGGTTATCCCATCCGTTCCGACGCATAGGAGCCGGGGCTGGCCGGAAAAACCACGCTCTTGTTGCCGTTGATGAAGGTGCGATGATGAATATGGGCATGGATGGCGCGGGCGAGAACCTGGCTTTCCACGTCGCGGCCGATCGACACGTAATCCTCGGCGTTCTGGGCGTGGGTGACGCGCGCGACATCCTGCTCGATGATCGGGCCTTCGTCGAGATCGGCGGTGACATAATGCGCGGTGGCACCGATCAGCTTCACGCCGCGCTCGAAGGCCTGCTTGTAGGGATTGGCGCCCTTGAAGCTCGGCAGGAAGGAATGGTGGATGTTGATGATCTTGCCCGACATCTTCTGGCACATCGCGTCGGAGAGGACCTGCATATAACGGGCCAGCACGATCAGTTCGGTGCCGGTCTGCTGCACAAGGTCCATCAGATGGGCCTCGGCCTGCGGCTTGTTGTCCTTCGTCACCTTGATGTGGTGGAAGGGAATATCGTGATTGACCACCACTTTCTGGTAGTCGAAATGGTTGGAGACCACGCCGACAATATCGATCGGCAGGGCGCCGATTTTCCAGCGATACAGCAGGTCGTTCAGGCAATGGCCGAAGCGCGAGACCATCAGCAGCACCTTGACCCGCTCCGTCGAGTCATAAAGCCCGGTCTCCATCTGGAAACTATCGATAATGGGTGCCAGGCCCGCCTCGATCTTTTCGCGGCTTGCCCCCTGTTCGGAAATAAAGCTGACGCGCATGAAAAAACGGTCGGTATCGAGATCGTCAAATTGCGAGCTGTCGACGATATTGCATCCCATTTCCGCCAGATACCCGGAGAGGGCAGCAACAATGCCGCGCTTGGATGGACACGATACCGTCAGGACATAACTCGTCATCTCGTCTTCCTCTGATGTGGCCGGTTTGTACGGCCTCTTTCCGTTAAAGCGTCTTCCGCCTGAAGAAGCGGGTTGTTAGCCTTCTGATTTATGATGCATAATCTATTGTCAATCCCGATCAATCCAGGGGTTCTGGTTCTGATCCAGTAAACTATTTTTCTTTTAAGGAAAAGTGCTGAGAGTCCATGAGAATGAAACTGCCGGGTTTGCGGGGCAAAGGGCGGTCCGATTGCGTCTTCGTGCGCCGCATTGTGTCGCAACGTCGTGGTAGGGCGCCGAATGACAGCGCAAATAACTCCAGTCGCTGTTTGCCAGCATAAAAGCTGCCTGCGTGACAGAACGAAAAACGAGGATAAGCAAATGGCAGCGATGACGACGGACAGGCGCAGGAGCGTATTGAAAAGGACCATAACCATGTCTGTGGCTCTCACGCTTTCGGTGGCACCGGTCATCAGCGGACAAGCGTGGGCCGGGCAGGCCTGTATGCGAGGGGTTAATCTTTCTGGAGCGGAATTTGGCGAGATTGGTGGCGCGCCGGACAGGGCCTATACCTATCCCAGTGCCAGGACCATTCATTACTTCGCCGAGAAAGGCTTCAACTCCGTGCGCCTTCCCTTTAAATGGGAACGTCTGCAACCCAAGCTCAAGAATGTTTTCGACGCTGACGAGCTGAAACGTCTGGATACAGCCGTTGCACAGCTGAAGGCGGCGCATCTGCGGGTGGTGCTCGATCCGCATAATTTCGCGGTCTATCATCAAAAGCAGATCAATGGTCCGGAGGTGTCTGTCGAGGCCTTTGCGGATTTGTGGATGCGGCTGGCCGCTCACTATGCCAATGACCAGACCATCGTTTTCGGCTTGATGAATGAGCCCTATGACATGCCAGCCAGCCAATGGCTTCCGGCTGCCAATGCCGCCATTGCCGCCATTCGCGAGGTTGGGGCGAAAAATCTCATTCTCGTGCCGGGCGTGTCCTGGACGGGTGCGCATAGCTGGCAGAGCGACGGCTATGGCGGCGCCAATGGCGAGGTCATGCTGGGCGTGAAGGACCCTGGCAATAATTATGCCTATGAGGTTCACCAGTATTTCGACGCGGATTTTTCCGGTACCAAGGATGAATGCAGCCGGGCAGGCGATGCGGTCGCCGCCATCGAGGCCTTCACGGATTGGCTGCGCAAGAATGACAAGCGTGGCTATCTCGGCGAATTCGGCGCGCCGGGCGCAGAGCCCTGCGTCAAGGGCATCAAGGACATGGTGGCTGTGGTGGAGAACAACCCGGATCGCTGGGTCGGTTGGGCCTATTGGGTGGCCGGTGACTGGTGGCCGGAAACCGAAATGCTCAACATCCAGCCGGGCAAGTCCGGTGACCGGCCGCAACTGGCCGGTCTGACCCCTTATTTGCGCGATTTCTCTGCGGCTGCGGGGGACTGCCCATCCTTGCGGTCGCGGTAGGCCAGGATTTTGGTCCAGTCCACCGCATCGGCGGTGCCGATCAGGAACCACATCAGGGCGGCGGTCTTGATCGAATAGAAGGAATTGCTGATCAACATCAGCAGCAAAAGATAGATCACCATCATGCCCCGGAAGGCCCAGGCCCTGGGATCTTTCATCGGTGAGAGCACGAAAGCCGCCCAGAGCCCGACAAAGCCGAACAGGCCGAAATTGGTCAGCGTGTAGGAAATGCCGGAATCGGCGGTAAAGGCATCGGTGGTCTTTGCGCCGAGAACCACCTGCAAATCCAGGCTGTTGAGAATGCCTGCCGTCACTTTCAACCGGCCTGACAGATCGTTGGCACCGCCTTCGGCGCCGACGATCAGCCCATAGGCGGCAATCACGGCCAGCAGCAGGAACGGGGCGACCAGCCAGACGGTTTTCGGGATGAACCGGTAGAGCGGCAGAAACAGGGTAATGGCGACGCAGGTGAAGAAGCCGAAGCGGGCATCGGCCAGAACAATGCTGGTCATGGCCAGTGCCATGACGATCAGCCGCCACGGCATGGCGGGTCGAAACAGCGCCCAGGCATAGAGGATGACGCCGAAATTGCCAGCCGAGACCGGTTCCAGAAACACCGAGGACACCCGGTGCTGGCCGAGAAAGGGCAGGAGGGTGCGCGGCTCCGGCCGCAGCCCGGAAATGAACAGACCCCGCGTCTGGCCAAAGCTTTCCTGAAGCGTCACGGTGCCGCGGGCGATGTAATAGCCGAGCACATTGAAATAATCGAGATAGCTTTCAAGCGCCAGATATTCGTAAAGCGACACGGTCAGCACGATCAGGCCACAGGCGATCACCAGCCGGTCCGCCAGCCCGACATGGGCAATCCTGCGGCCCATGAAATAGAACCCGACGGGGATGAAGATGTCGCGCAATGCCTTCAGGTCGAGCGCGCCGCGCAAAGCAAAGATCATCAGCATGTAGCTGACGAACAGCAGCAGGGTGAGGTAGAGACCAGGGCGCCGGTCGACCGCTAATAGGAAGGCAGCGCCCAGCGTGGTCATTTCCCCCAGCATGACATGGGTGTCGCTGACGGGCATGATCCGGGTGTTGACGAAGCAGAGAAACAGATTGAGCAACAGCCCGCCGATGACGGCGAAGGAGGCAATCGCCGAAATGAGCCATTCGGGAAGAAACGCCGGTTTTTGGCGCTCCTCCTCCGTCAGGGACCGGTCGCCGGTGCCGGTCGGCCCGGTTTGCGCCGTCACCGTCATCCGGCGGTCTCAAGCACGATACGACCCACGACCCGTTCCGCGTCTTCACCCAGCCGCATCAGCAGTTCATCCAGGGCGGCAGCCTCGTCTTGCGCCGTGGTCAAAACCAGAATGACATCGGCTTCGGCGGCAAGGGCAGTAAGATGCTGCTCGCCACCAGCGCCTACGGCATTGCTCCCGGCGCCGCTGGCTTTGATCCAAGCGCCACAGGCATTAATCAAGGTGAAATCGGTTTCCGCCTGAAGGCTTTGCTCGACAAATCGCGAATAGGTGGGGCGACCGGAGGAGGCCGATGCTCCCGCCGCTGGCCGCGCTGGCTGGTTATGGGGCAGGGCGATACGCTCGTAGCGCAGGATGTGCGAGAGAGGCGCGTCTTCAAGATCGGGCTGCTGCAATGCCTCGGCAAGGCTTGGCCGGGCATTGGTTTTTCTGCGCGCGCGGATCGCCATGCGGTGGTCCAGCATGGTGCCATTGGCCAGCAGCACGCCGCGATCCCGATCAACCAGCTTCTGCGCCACATCGCCAATAAAGGCGCTTGCCACCGGTCTGCCTGCTGCAACAAACAGAACGGTCAGATAAGCATAGCCTTCACCGCATTCGATCAGAAAACCGGCTGTACTGGCAACCGCATGAGACCAGGCGCCGCCCGCAGCCGGTGGTGATGTGTTTGCCGGGTTGGATGCTGGAACAAGAGGCGAGACCAGCCGACGGCCAAAGGCGGTGATAAAACCGAATGGATTGCGGGATCTAGGCTTTTTCGGTTCCGTTGCGTCCGCAATCAAAGCGATATGTCGTGCTGGCGCAACAGGCGACGCTGATAGCGGTTCACTGTTAGTCGGGGTCGCGGCGGCAGGGGCGATGCGGTCTTGCCGGGGCGCATCGATATCCTTGCGCGACAGGAGTTCCAGCACCACCGCCAGCGTGCTGCCGAAGGCGAGACCAAACAGCATGGCGGCGGCAAGGATCATCACCTTGAGAGTAGTGACTGATTTCGCTGTCGCCACCGCCTCGGTGATAACGCGGGAATTGTTGATAGAGATCGTCTGTTCCTGGCTCAGTTCCTCGGCGCGGTTGAGGAAGGCCTTGTAAATGGTGCGGATGGCTTCGGCTTCGCTTTCCAGCTGGCGCAGGGTGATCTGGCGGGCGCCGCTGTCGAAGCTGGTTTTCGTCAGGCTTTGCAGCTGGGTTTCCAGCGCCTTGCGGTTGGCAACCGCCCGGTCATAGTTGAGCTTCATCGACTGGCGCACGCGGTCCAACTCCTGCTGGATGGCCTGGCGCATGCTGGCCACCTGCGAATTGATCGCCTTCAGCTGCGGGTGATTGCTGCCGAGATTGGCGGCGGCTTCTGCCTGGCGGTCCTGTAGCTGGACATAGCGGTCGCGAAGCAGTCCGACCGTGGTGGACTGCACCGCTTCTGGAATATTGCCGTTTTCCACGGCGGCAACGGTAAGATTGCGGGTCTGCTGGTAAATGGCCTGCTGCTGTTCTTCCGCGCCGCGTGCCGCGATCAATTGCTGGTTCAGCCCGGCCAATTGCTGATCGATCACCAGCCCGGTGACGCCGGTGCTGGCCAGACCGTTGGCAGAGCGGAATTCCTCGACCGCCCTTTCGGCCTTCAGCACCCGATCGCGCAATTCACTGGCCTGCGCCTGGAAGGCGGCGCTGGCCCGGCGCGCTGCATCGGAGCGGGCTTCGTCCACCTGTTTCAGGTAGACGGTGGCAATCATATTGGCAATGTCGGCGGCGGTTTTGGCGATACGGTGCTCGACGGTGATCGACATGATGAAGGACTGGCCTTCGCGCTCGACTTTCACATGCCGGACCAGCCCGCCGATGGTGGCGGCCATGACCTCGGCGGGGGATGCGGCGCTGCCGGTTTGTCCCGCATAGAGATAGGGGTCTTTCGTCAGGTCGAGCCGGTTGACCACTTCCCCCAGCACGGCGCTGGACAGGACGACATAGATCTGGCTGTCGAGGCTGGCCGGGTCGCTTTGCACGGCGGCTGCCGGCTGCCGGCTGTCGCTGCTGGTGGCCGACAGACCGCGCGGATCAAGCAGGATCTGGGTTGAAGACACATAGACAGGCTTCAGGCTGAGCGCATAGAGAAGCGCCAGGCCAGCAAACAGCGCAGCGAAAAACGCCAGGTAATACCAGCGCCGTCGCAAGATCCCGGGGATTTGAAAAATGTCGATGTCCATTTTCATGTCCAGGACCGGAAAACTCCAGCCGGCTGTCCTTCTGAGGGCATTATCATACCGTTGCTCCGAGGCGGAAAATCCGCTCGCCAACCCCTAAAGCCTGTCAGCTTCAGATTGAACCAGACAGGCTCTCGCTTTTCGTGTGTTCGTTTGTCTGTTCGGGAAAACCGGTTTCGACTTCTCCCTGACAAACTCTAAAATGGCAGGCCATGGTTAATGATACCTAACAATTTGGCCTGTTAATCACGATTCTTTACCGCGTTTGTGCAAGGATAGGACATTTATGCATAAGATGCTTTACCAATGTTTCAAGGCATTCTAACCAAACGATCAGGAAATTGAGGTTCTTTCCGTTTAAACCCGGGGGTATTGGCATGATCATCGGCGCAAGGCGAGCGGCAAGGGAGGCCAAGCCCTCATCCGCACCTTTGATCGTCCAGGTGGTGCGGCAATATCCGCCGGGCCGGGGCGGATTGGAAGATGTGGTCTCCAGCCTGAGCCGGGAGCTGTTGCAGCGCGGGTTCCGGGTGCGGGTCGTCACCCTCGACCGGCTGTTTTCCGACCCGGACAAGGTTCTGCCAGCCTTTGAAGTGATTGAAGGCGTGGAGGTGGTGCGCGTCCCCTATCGCGGCAGCAGCCGTTATCCGCTGGCGTTTTCCGCCTTTCGCCATATCCGCGATGCCGATCTTGTCCATGTCCATGGGGTGGATTTCTTTTTCGACGCTCTGGCTATCGGTCGCTTCCTGCATGGCGCCCCCATGGTGGCGACCACCCATGGCGGTTTTTTCCACACCCGTAAATTCGCCGCGATCAAGCAGATGTGGTTCAGCAGCCTGACCCGGTTATCGGCGAGCGCGTATCGGTCGGTGGTGTGCTGTAGCGCCTCGGACCTTGCTCTGTTCAAGGTCATCCAGCCCAGGCACTCGGTGTTGATTGAAAATGGCGTCGACACCAGCAAGTTTTCCGGACTGGCCTCGCGCCAGCCGGTGAAACGGATCGTGACGATTGGCCGTTTTTCGGTCAACAAGCGGCTTGATCATTTGTTGCAGGCCATGGCCGTGCTGGTGAAGCGCGATCCGCAGTGGCGGCTCGATATTGCCGGTTCGCCATCGGATCTGTCCGCGCAGGATGTCAGGGCGCTCATCGACATCAATGGTCTGGCTGATAATGTCAGCCTGCATCTGCAACCCGATAACCGCCTTCTGGGTCAGCTGATGTCCAAGGCCTCGATCTTTGCCTCGGCATCCGATTATGAAGGCTTCGGCCTGGTGGCTGTGGAGGCAATGAGTGCCGGTCTGGTGCCTGTCCTGCATGGAAACGATGCCTACCGGGCGCTGGCAGCCCAGCATTCCGGCATTGAGCTTGCCGATTTTGCCGATGCCGGGCGTGCAGCGACGTCGATTGAAACGGCGTTTGCCCGGCTGGAAGCCCAGGGTGCCGATCTGCGCCACGCCCTTGCCGCTGATGTCAGCCGCTATTCCTGGGAAGGCGTGGCGGAGCGCTACATTGCCCTTTACCGGCGCGCCCTGCCTGCCATTCACCGTTGTGGACATGAGGCTGCGGCATGAGCAATGCCCAGGTGACGAATAATGTTAAGACGCGCCGTCATGTTCTGATCGTTACCGGGCAGCATTTCGCCGATGCGCCGCGCAAGGTCGATCTGCATTTCATGGCGGACAGCCTGTTGTCGCGGGGCGACAAAGTGGATTTCCTGGTCTGGCGGCTCAGCCCGATCAGCCGGCTGCTGAAGGATGGGCGTTACGCCTTTGCCCGCACCCATCGCCTCAACCGATGGGAGGGTTTGAGCGATGGACTGCGGCAATTCATCTGGTTTCAGCTTTTCCACCCCATGAACCTGAAATTTTCCTGGCTCAATCGCCTCGCTGATCCGCTGTTTTCGCGCATCGGGGCGTTTTTACCCAAAACGGTCCGCGGTGGGCTGTCTTCCTACACCCATATCCTGGTGGAAAGCGGTCCTTCTCCGCTGCTTGCCCCGGTGCTTCGTCAGCATGCGCCGAAGGCCCGGATCATCTATCATGCCGCCGACCGGCTTTCGACTATCGGCGTGCCGCCTGCCGTCTACCGGACGCTTGCCAGGACCATCGGGCTTTACGATAACGTCCATGTGCTGGCGCAGGCGCTGCTGGCGGATTTTCCCAGCGATGCGCCGCTGCTTTACCTGCCGCATGGCATTGATAAGGCGGCTTTCGATGCTAGCGGTCAAAACCCCTATCAGAGCGGTGCTTACCAAGGCCGCAAGCATGCCGTCAGCGTTGGTGACATGCTGTTCGATGCCGATGCCATTGATGTCATGGCCGCCGCCAACCCGGACTGGACCATTCATCTGTTCGGGGCCAAGGCATTGCCGCGCCGGGCGCTGCCCAATATCGTCGCCCATGGCGAACAGGCTTTCGAGCGGATCGTGCCGTTCATCAAATTCGCCGATCTCGGCATCGCGCCTTACCGGGATGGGGCAAGCGCCCATTATCTCAGCCAGTCGAGCCTGAAGATGATCCAGTATAGCTATTGCCGCCTGCCGATTGTCGCGCCGCATTTTGCTGCCATGGGGCGAGGCCACGTAATGGGCTATGACCCCGCCGATCCAGTCTCGATCCGTGCGGCTTTTTCAGCCGCAGGGGTGTTTGATCGTCAGACGATTGTGACCGATGGTATTTTAAGCTGGGACGAGACGGTCGATGTGTTGTTTGCGGGGTGATGGAATGGATAACAGCCTTGTTAACACGGAGAACGCCACGGATATGGTGAGGCGATGAGCAATGGAATAGTCGCAAATTCCGCGTTCAATGCGGCGGCAGGGCTGACCCTGCTGGCGACGGGATTCATATGCTCGATCTTCACGGCACGGGTTCTTGGACCGGAAGCCAATGGCATCATTGCCTTTTCCGTCTGGCTTGCCTCCACGGCGGCGCTGGTCGCCGAACTTGGCACCGGCGTGTTATTGCTGCGCCTTTTGCCGCAGTTGAAGGGGCAGGGCTATGGCGAAAGCGACCGTAAAGGGTTCGCCGCCTATCTGCTCTGGCCGGTGGTTGGCTCGACATTGCTGCTGCTGACGTTCTATTTCCTGTTTTTCTGGGTGGCGGAGGCCAGGCATTGGGCGGAAACCGCGCCTGAAGTGCTGGTGGTGACGGCGCTGTTGTTTGCCACGCAGGCTATCGGGATGTTTGCCAAGAATTACCTGATCGGCGAACAGCGGGTGGATATTTTCTTCCGCATGACCTTGACGGCCGGGCTGCTGCAATTGGTTGGCGTCGTCGTCGGCACCCTGCTGTTTGGCGTGCCGGGCGCGCTTTTCGGCTATGTTCTGGCCTATATTTCCCAGTTTCTCTTTGCTGCCGGCCTTTTGCGCCACAAGGTGAAAAGCTGCGGCATCGGCCTTCGCTATCTGCTTGGCTCCTCCTTTGTGCTCTCGCTGGAATTCATGGTGGATTCGATCTTCCTCAACCGGATCGAACTGTTCTTCCTGCAACGCTATCAGGGCATTGAGGCCGTTGGCTATTATTCCGTGGCTTTCTCGCTGACCAATCTTGCCTTGCAGGTGCCGATCCAGCTTTCCGGCAGTCTCGTGCCTTATTACGCCGAACATCTGCACCGCGCGCCTGGCGGACGATTGCCTGTGGCGATGTTTGAAAGCGTGGTGCGCAGCCTTGCCTATTTCACCCTGCCGATGAGCCTGGGCCTCGCGGCGGTTTCGCATCGGCTGGTCACGCTGGTGTTTGGCGATGCCTTTGCCCCGAGCGCGCCGATGCTGACATTGCTAGCGCTGTCTGTGCCGGTTGCCGTGGCCTGTCAGGTGGCGACACAATATCTGTTTGCCCTCGATAAAATCCGCCAAAGACTGTTTGTCGGGCTGGGCGGTGCGTTTATCATGCTGGTCGGGGATGTTTTGCTTGTGCCTTCCTATGGGGGCGAAGGTGCAGCTTTCGTGCGGATCGTGGTGTTTGCCGCCATGAGCCTGGCGATGCTACGCTGGATGCGGTTCGAAGGGTCATTGGCGCCGCTGGGGCTCAGTCTTTTCAAGGTTACCGTCGCCGCTGGCTGTTGTGCGGCGGCGGCTTTGGCCGTGCAGGATGTCGTTCCAGGTGTCGGCGGCCTTGCCCTTGCCATTATCGGTGCCGTCAGCGTCTATTGTCTTGCGCTTCGGCTGTTGCGGGTCGTGCCGGAGGCCGATGTGGCGGTCATGGCAGGGCTGATCGCGCGCTTGCCAAAACGGCTGGCGGGGCCTTTGCATGTGGTTTTGTCGTTGCTGACCGTGACACCTGAGCGGAGATGACGGGTCTACAGCATTCCTTATGCTTCCGGTTGGAACAAGGTCTGCTGGTGTTCTTTATATAAGCTCAATAATTTTAGCCTTAAATCCATGGAGATTTAAGGAATTATGCAGTAGCCGTCTTTGAGAGAGTGCCGTGGGGCAAGGAAAGGGCAGGTTGATGGAAGCGATAACCGAGCGGGTTGGCCCGGCATCTGGCCAGCGGCTTCAGCCGCACCAGCATGCTGTGGCCCAGCCGGTCAGCTTTGCCGGCACCTTCGGGCTCTATCAGCCGGCGGAGGGCGCCAAACAGGGTATGGTGCGTAAGTGCGCGGTGCTGTTTCTCCAGCCCTGGGGCCTTGAGGAAATGGCCACGCACAAGCTTTTCCGCATCATTGCGGAGGAACTGGCATGCGAGGGCATTGCCAGTCTGCGCTTCGATTATCCCGGTACTGGCGATGCGCTGGATCCGCCGGACCGTAACCTTGGCCTGTCGCTCTGGCAGGATACGATACGCGTAGCCCTTGACGTGCTTGCCCAAAAGACCGGTGATCTGCCGGTGATTTTGCTGGGGCATGGGCTGGGCGCATCGCTCGGCATGGGCATGGCCGCTGAACTCAATGGCCTGGCGGGCTTTGTCGCCATGGCACCCGTGGCCTCGGGCCGCGCTTATCTCAGGGAATTGCAGTTCTGGTCGCGGGTCATCGATGACGGATTGGGCCTGGCCGAACATTTGCGCCTTAGCGGCAAGACGGCCATTGCCGGGCATGTGATGCCGGATGCTAAGGCCTCGGCCTTGAAGACAACCGATTTTTCCGCCGTGCAGCCGCATCGCTCCATCCCGCATCTGTTCGTTAACCGGGCGGATCGACCGGGCGACGGGCAAATGGCAAAGCAGATGGAAGCAAAAGGCGCGCGCGTCGAGACGATCGACTATCCCGGCTATGATGCCATGGTCGCCAATCCTGCCATGGCCCGCATGCCCATGGTGGCGACGGAAAATGTGATCAGCTGGATCGTGCGCCGTGCAGCAGTGCTTGGCGAGCAGAAGCGTCCGTTGGCTGCTGAGCCTTCAGCGGCATCCGTACAAGACGAAGATCAGGCCCAGCTGGATGGCGGGGATTTTCGCGAGACGGCCCTTCGGTTTGGCCGCGGCAAGCGGCTTTATGGTATTTTGTGCGAGCCGACCGGTCCCCGCTGTGGCGCAAGCGTTCTGTTGCTCAACACCGCCTATGACCGCAGTGCGGGATGGGGACGCTCGGGTGTCGCCACGGCGCGCAAGCTTGCCGGCGAGGGTATAGCCTCTTTGCGCTTCGATGTTGCCAATGTCGGCGACAGCCCGCCAGTGCCGGGCCTGCCGGAGCAGGTGCTTTACGCCGAAACCCAATATGACGATGTGGAAGCGGCGCTTGCCGTTCTCGAAGAGCGCTCGATGTTGCCCAGCATGGTGGCCGGACGGTGCAGCGGCGGCTATCTCGGGTTTTCCTGCATGACCAAGGATCACCGCATTGCCGGAGCGTGCCTCGTCAATCCCTTCGTGTTTTATTGGGATACAAAACGACGTGTCGAAGACGGGCTCGCCGTGGTGCCGCGTTCGCTCGATACCTACAAGCATCGGCTGTTTCAGGTGCAGACCTTACGGCGTCTGTTGCGGGGCAAGGTGGATGTGAAGAACGCCGCCCGCAATTTCGCTCTGGTCAGCGGTCGGCGGGTGTTGACCCGCCTTGGCCTTGCCCAGGTCTTCAGCCGCGATATCCGGCTGGAGCATCGCGCCGTGCGCGTCGCCTTTGCCGCACTGGCAAAGCGAAAGACGCCGCTGGTGCTGCTCTATAGCGAGCATGACGTTGGGCTTGACCATTTCTATCAGCATTTCGGCCCCCAGGGCCGCAAGCTGGAGCCCTATCCCAATGTCCGCGCCGAGATTCTGGCGGAGACGGATCATAATTTCTCGCCCGCCGCGGCCCAGCAGCGCTATTTCGAGGAAATCAAGGCGCTGGCGATGAAGATTGTGGCGCCGAAAACGCCTGTCGCGCCGGTGACAGTCGGATCATCCGCAGGCAAAAAACCGGTCTCAGAACCGGAAGCGTCGTAAGGCGGAACCGCTCAGGATTTCGCCGCTTGGTTTGCCCTGGCTTGGCTTTTCCGGGGGGAGAAGCCTGACCCGTCGGGCAAAACCTGGCGCCAGATGAAAGAAATCATCGGTGCTGCGGCCTTCCTCCAGGGCAATATGGACGGATTGGGCCAGCCGGTCCGTTTCCAGCGTCAGCCACCAGCCATCTTTTTCCTGCGACAGCGTGCTACGGATCTCTGCGTCATGCATGGCCTGGGCGCGTCCCTGCGGGAAGTGGAAGGACTGATTGACGATCTCGCCGTTTTCTGCGTTGCTCAGGGTTGCCACCGTGACGTCATGGGCAGAGGGGCCGAAGCGGAAGGCATAGGTCGTGTCGAAAAACGCTCCGAACAAATCGGTGGCATGCAGTGTTATGCCGCTCTGCGGCGTCAAGATGACGGCACGCTTTGCGGCCACCACCGGCAGTTTACCGTCCCGCAGGCAGGTGAGATCCAAGGTCAGGGTCCGTTCCTGCACCGTGTCATTGCAAAGATGCACATCAAGCCCATTGGTGCCTTCGTCGGTCATGGTGATGCGGGTGGGGTTGAAGGCGCGGCGGGCGGCATACCAGACGGGCTTCGGCGTGCCGGTTGCATCCACCAGCCCCCAGCCGGGACCGATTTTCAGATCCTGAAAGGTCCAGACCAGCGCACCATTGCAGGATGAGCCGGGACGGCGCCATTCGGCATAGGTGTCCTCCAGCACCTCTCCACTGACCGCTCGCGACAGATGCAGGTAACGCCCCGGATTTTCCCGGCGCAGCCGGACCGGATCGACATCGTAGAGCAGGGCGAGATAATGGTCGCGAATATCCTCGAAATCCCAGGAGGCGCCCCGATCTCGTGGCACACGCGCCTTCCAGCGAGGATCATGAACCGGTGACACGGACAAATGCCTGTCCAGCACCTGTTGCTGGGGGACATGGGCAAAAGCCAGGCACTCGGCGGCAAAACGGACTTGGGCGCGACGGGCGTCTTCAAGCGGGCGGCAATAGGCACCGACGCCGTAATAATGGGTGATGCCGGTATCCGGGCTGAAAGGCATTGCGCCACCCATCGGCGAATTTTCGACATAGGGCAGATGCGGTGCAAAGCGCGCGCAGAGCTGCGGTAGAAGGCTGGTGAACAGCGGTCCTTTCCAGCTGGTTTCCGGCAGGCCCAGCATGGCGCCCTGCTGATAGACTTCGCTGCCGCCGCACAGGATTGTCAGCGAGGGGGACGCTTGTACGGCGCTTAACAGCTGTTCTACTTCCAGGCGGATATGGTCGGCAAAGGCCTCGTCGGCAGCGGGATAGTCGAAATTGGCCAGCATGATATCCTGCCAGACCATCAGCCCCAGCCGATCACAGAGCCTGAAAAAATCGGCGCTTTCATAGGTCATGGTGCCGCCGATGCGGATCATGTTCATGCCGGCATCTGCGGCCATGCTCAGCCAGGACGCATAATCCTCGGCGGTGCCGGGCAGGCGTGTCAGGTTGGCATTGGTCCAGACCGCGCCCCGGCAGAAGATTTTCACGCCATTGACGAAGATCGCGAAATCCTTGCCATCCGCGCCCCGGTCGACCCGGATGCGGCGAAATCCGGTGAGACCAAGCGAATGTGGCTTTCCATCCAGCATCAGGCGAATGTCGTGCAGCACCGGCTTGCCATGGGTGCGCGGCCACCAGGGTGCAACAGTGGGAAGACGAAGCTGGCCCGCGACATGGCCGTCGGCATCGGCTTTGAGGTTGAGCGTTTCGCCCGCGCATGTCACCGATATGGCTGTCACAGTGCCAGTCAGCTGGAACGCGATGTCGAGCAGCCCGGTGCCGTTTTCATCGAGATCGGCTTGGAGCGCGAGGCCGGTTATGGTGCTTGCGCCCGGGCGGATCAGGCTGATCGGCCGATACGGCCCGACCGCATGAATATCAGGGCACCAGCCGGGCATATGGCCAAGGGCGGTCGTGCGCACCAGCCGCAGGCCCTGGTCGCTCATCATCTGCGGGCGCCAGCGGGCTCTTGAACCGCGCTTTTCCAGATGGGGCCTCAGGCTGCGAAAGCAGATCGACAGGTCGTCCGAGCCGGTCAGGATCACATCGACATCATGGGCCTCGAACATGCTCCCCGATGACAGGATCAGCCTGTCGTTCAAATAGACCTCGGCAATGGTCGCCAAGCCTTCGAAGCGCAGCACGGCCGGGCCGGGTTGTTCGCCCGTCAGGGGGCGGAGATACCAGATGTCCTTGCCATGCAGCGGACTTGGATGATCAGGGTCGAACAGGCCCGCCTTGGTCAGCGCCTGGGCGACGGTGCCGGGTACTGGTGCCTGAAGGCGGGCGCTGGCGCGGTGCAATGCTTTCGGGCTGTCATAGGTGCCTGGCTCGCAGACCAGCAAGGTCCAACCGGCTTCCAGCGGGCGGATGTCGGCATCGAGATAGGTGATCATCGGCTATGCGTCCCTCATAACGGCAAGATGGCGCCTGAATGACCAGATCTGGCCTCATACCATCTTGTCGGCAAGCCCGGTCATCAGCCTGTCCCATGCGTCAATCGCGGGGTCAAGGGCTGCTTTCAGTGGTTCGAATTTCTTGCGGGTGATGGCGCGGGCCAGTTGGAACTGGACCGTTTTTGCCAGTTCGGAAATCCGCAATGCTTCGGCAATTTCGCTCGTATAGCGATCGTCTGCGGCAAGCCAACGCAGGTGACTGGCCAGAAGCTCGAAATTCGCCCCGAATTGCCGCAGCGTGTTGAAGGCATAGGTATGAAAATAGCCGAAGGGCCGCTCCGCGATGGCCTCCACCTGGACTGGAAAGACCTCTGCAAACCCTGCAAAGGGATTGCTTTGCGGGCGGCGGGCAAAGTGAAAGGCGAACAGGCGCTCGGCAACCTGGCGCAGATGCGCCTCGTCAGGCCGAGTTTCGGGGAATTTGGCAAATTCGGTATAGGGCAGGAACGGTGCCGTCTCCGGTGTTGCTAATTGCCAGATTCCGTCGAAATCCTCGGCTTCCAGCCGGAAAAATCCGCCATTGTGGAAATAATCCATCGAGCGGCCTGCGAGATCCAACCGGTTGATACCGACCGTGGTCTTGCCATGGTGCTGGCGATAACCGACGCCAGCGGTGTCTGGCATGAAATAGCTGTCCATTTCGACAAGGCACAACCGGCCACGGCTGATCTGCTGGGCCACATGCGTCTCGGCCCGATCGAAAATTGCCAGTTCTGTGACACGAATGCCGTAAAGCGCTTCAAGATCTTCCAGCGGCACCTTGAAGAAGGTGAACTGGTCGCCCTCGAAATCCTGGGTCAGGGTAAAACCCAGCATGGCCTCCGGCGGCAGTCCCAGCACGGACAGGACCTCGATCCACAGATCGACATAGCAATTGGTTTCCGGCCACATGCGCTCAGCCGAATGCAGTGCGTGTGGCTGGTAGCGGGCTGGATCAAGCGGCAGGACCGTGGTCATTATCAGCCCCAGAGTGCGCTGCGCACCGATTGCGGCCAGGCCTTGACGTCCAGCCCGTGGTGATGGAACAGCGCCAGGGCGATCCGCTCCAAACCGAAGCCAACGCAGGCGGTATGGGCAACCGAACCGTCTTCCAGGTTCAGGCCCCATTTGCTGCCGAAGGCATCCTGATGATAGTTGAAGCTCATGCAGGCCGTGGGCTTGTCGACCGAGGTGATCGGGATCAGCAATTCGAATTTCAGATTCTGGTCGCGCTGGTTATTGGCCAGCATCTTGCCGGCACGTCCGAAGAACGGATCGTTGGCAATGTCGATTTCCACCGGCAATGCCACCTCTTCCATCATCTTCAGGCCGCGATCCATCCAGGTCTGACGGAAATCGGTGACATGGCTCTCTGAACCCATGCAGACATATTCGCGCATGCGAAACAGCTGCTGGCGGGCCGGATCGGTCGAGGGTTCATGGCGGAAACAATAGGATTGCAAGTCAAACAGCGCGCCGGAGGCTGCAATCGGTCCACGCTTGGCAATGGTCGGATAGAGCGGATAGCAGGCGGCGGGCGTCAACACGATATCCGTCGCTTTCTGGTCCTTCGTCCAGTCCTCGTCGGCATCCATGCATTTCAGCAGGCTGACATGGTCGAGTTCGTTGCCGCAGAAGCTATGCACGGTACCGGCCAGTTGCGGAAAGCTTTTCATATAGCCGCTGGCCTCGAAATAGGCGCGGTTCATGCCTGGCGGAAAACGCAGAGCTTCGGCGCCATCTGCGCCACCGAACCGGTCGATCAGCCGCTCGAAAGCGGCGATAACATCTTCAAACTGGCCGCTGCGGCCATAAAGCCCATCCACGCCAGTATCGATCAGCAGGCCGGCCTCGAACAGCCGGTCGAGAAAATTGGTTTGACTATCCATTTGCTTACCCCAGCAGACGTGTGTCGAGTTTATGAACCAGCAACATATTGGATGTGTTGCCGAGAATGCGGTCATTGGAAATCATCAGCCGGGCGGAATGTGCGTCGCGCAGATGGCGGCCGAGGCTGTAAGGTGTGCCGTTTTTGTAGCCCATGATGCCGCAGATCAGCATGGCTTGGTTGATGATGTCGATGATCGTCTCGGAAGAGGCGATCTTGACATTGTTCATCGTCACCGAAAAGCCGAAGGAAGACAGCTTGTCGCCATCGTTTTTGGCGCCTTCATAGGCTTGCAGCGCCGCGACCACATTGGAGCGCACCAGCTGCAACAAATTGGCGGTTTCCGCCAGACGCAGGGCGCCAGGCGGCATCTGGCCCATTTGTGAGGTGTTTTGGTTCTTGCGGGCGGCGGCGCGCACAAAACTCTGCGCTCTCGCCACGGCATCGACGGCGATGCCATACCAGACACCGCTCCACAGAATATGGGAGGCGGCCAGCATCGACTGGGCGGCAATGTCGGCGAAGGGCTTCGGCAGGATCTGGACGGCAGGCGCTTCGCCCTTGAACAGGAAGCCATCGGACCGCGTGCCGCGCATGCCGAGCGTGTCCCAGTCCACGGTCTTGTCCAGGCTATATTGGCCCTTGAGAAATACGGTCATCACCTGGTCGGACGGGGCGGCATCCTTATGGGCGCGCGACGTGATCAGGATCGCATCGGCCTCTGCTCCATAGGAAATGACCGTGGCGTCCTTTTCCAGCCGGCAGGTATCGCCATCGACCTCAATGGCGCAGATGGAATTGCGCAAATTGCCGCCAATGCCACCTTCTGTCGTGGCGGAGCCGAGCAGCAATTGCGCATCAGCCACTCTAGCCATGAAGCTGCGTTGCCAGGAACTGTCCTGGGCATGTTCCACGAGGCTGGAACATTTGATGTGATGCATGGCGAAAATCATCGCGCTGGAGGCGCAGGCCTGGCCAAGCGTGGTGCAGATCTCCGCAATTGCGGCAAATCCGGCATTTTCCCCGCCAAGCTCCGTAGGGATCTGGATGCCGAGCAGGCGCTCCGCCTTCAATGCATCCACGGTCTCGCGCGGAAACCGGCCCTGGCGATCGACATCGTCGGCATATTGCGCAGCAATGGCGGCAACGCGCGCCGCACGGGCGGCAAGATCACCCTGGGGCAGCGATGTTTCAAGGGCATGATTGGCCGGAACGGTCATCAGGCGACCTTCCGATCCTCCAGGATCTGGCGCACCGTGCGTTCGATGGCCTCGATGCTGGCAAAGGATTTGCGATTGAGCAGGTGGTCGGGAAATTCGATGTCGAAGGCCTCCTCGATACCAAGCATCAGTTGCACGGAAGCAAAGGAAGACAGTCCCAGTGCGTAGAGATCGGCATCAGCCGCGACCTCTGTAACGGCAACCTGTAAGCCGCCGACTTTGCTCAGAATAGTCCGAATGGTCTCGTTCATCTCAACCTCTCATAGGAAATCTGTCTGATCAGGAGAATTGCAATAGACCAGAAATCATAAGATTAGGCTAATATGAATATTTCAATTCTTTTGATCCTGTGCGAAATTCTAACAGGATCGTTGAGATTTCATATCTTTAAGGTTGCATCTTCTGGGCTTTTTTTGGGGCTATTTGATTTTTCCAGAAAGTTGCATTATTATAATTTATATACTTGTGATTGTGAAGGTGAATTCTACTGATCGCGATAGATATGGTGATGTCCATGGAAGTCCGTGACCCGATACTGATCGCCTTCCTTGCTGATCCGGCTCGCATCGATCGGCGCCTTGCCATGGCCGCCGGGAATATCCAGTACGTAAGTCGGCTGACAGAGACCGGACAGATGCCCATGCAGGGCCGACACGATGGCCTGGCCTTCTTCTATGCTGAGGCGGAAATGGCCGGTGCCGGGCGCCAGATCCGGGTGATGCAGGTAATAAGGCCGGATACGCATGTCGACGAAAGCGCGCATCAGCTCGGCCAATACGCCAGCATCGTCATTGACACCCTTCAGCAGCACTGTCTGGCTTAAAAGCGCAAAGCCGGCTTGCAGGAGCTTAGCGCTCGCCGCCCTGGCCTCCTTCGTCAGCTCGCGCGGATGGTTGGCGTGGATGGCGATATAGGTGGTCTTGCCGCTCGCCTGCAAGGCGTCGATCAGATCCTTGTCGATACGGGCCGGATCGGCAACGGGAACACGGCTGTGAAACCGGATAATCCGGACATGATCGATACTGCCCAATTGCTGCAAGATCGACCGCAGCCGGCGTGGTGACAGAACCAGCGGATCGCCGCCGGTAAAGATCACCTCCCAGATCTCCTTGTGCTCACGGATATAGGCAATAGCCGCCTCCAGCGCGGGACCTGAGAGCAGGCCATCGCCTTCCGGCCCGACCATTTCGCGGCGAAAGCAGAAGCGGCAATAGACCGGGCAGCTATGCACCACCTTCAACAGAACCCGGTCGGGATAGCGATGGACAATACCTTCGACCGGGCTATGGGCATGGTCACCGATCGGATCGGCCCGCTCCACCGGTTGATGCTCCAATTCGCCTGCCTGGGGTACGAATTGCGCGGCAATCGGGTCTTTGGGGTCGTTTGGGTCGATCAGCGCCAACATGGCGGGGGTGATGGCGATGGCGTAGCGGGCAGCGACCGCTTCCAATTCCGCACCGGTTTCGGCAGCAACAAGCCCTGTCTCGACCAGTTCCCCGACAGTTTTCACGGTTCTGACGGGAGTGCTCACGGCTGCGGCTCCGCCACCGGCGTCCACAAAACCTGGTCGATCCGCTGCGCACCGGTCGCCAGCAGCACCAGCCGGTCGAAACCGAGCGCAATGCCTGAGGCTTCGGGCATGATGGCCAGCGCCTCCAGAAAATCCTCGTCCAGCGGATAGGTCTCGCCATAGACCCGCTGCTTTTCCGCCATTTCCAGCATGAAGCGACGGCGTTGCTCCTGCGGATCAGTCAACTCGCCAAAGGCATTGGCCAATTCGACACCGCAGGCATAAAGTTCGAACCGTTCGGCGACGCGCGGGTCGTCGGCGGCAGGCCGGGCGAGGGCGGCTTCCGCCACGGGATAGCGATCGAGAATCGTGGGCTGGCCAAAGCCCAGATGCGGTTCGACTTTTTCAACGATCACCCGGCTGAACAGATCGGCCCAGCCATCGTCTTCAGCGACGCGCATGCCCACCTGCCGTAGCTGTGCGGCCAGATGGTCGCGGTCGGTTTCTCCTCCGGCAAACACGCTGCCCAAAAGATCGATGCCCGCATGGCGCTCGAAAGCATCGGCAACGCTGAGCCGCTCAAACGGGGCAAAGGGATCGCAAACGCCGCCGCGAAAGGAAAATTGCCGGGTTCCGGTGGTTTCGGCGGCAAGCGCCAGGATGGCGGCGCAATCGGCCATCAGCCGTTCGTAGGTTTGCCCGGCGCGATACCATTCCAGCATGGTGAATTCCGGGTGGTGCAGGGGGCCACGCTCCCGGTTGCGGTAGACATGGGCAAAGCAGGCGATGCGCGGCTCGCCGGCGGCCAGCAGTTTCTTGCAGGCAAATTCCGGTGATGTATGCAGGTAAAGAGGATGCGCCTGTCCGTCATTGCCGATGGCACTGGTTGCAAAGGCATGCAGATGTGCTTCATTGCCGGGCGAGATCTGCAAGGTTGCGGTATCGACCTCCAGGAAGTCGTTACGGCTGAAATAGAGCCGTAGGGCAGTCTGGATGGCATTGCGGCCAAGCAGGAAGGGGCGACGGTCGGCATGGACCTGCGGTGTCCACCAAGGGGAGGCAGAGAGGCGCTTTTCGCTCATTCCAGTCATTGCACTCTCAATCTTTCGTCCTTGGCTGGCAATTCGGCTGCAACACGGGCTGGCTATTTCGGCAAATTTGGGTTAGGTGCGCCCCATGCAACGTCACAGCATGTCAAAGGGGCGCCGGGTCGTCCTTTACGATGTGTGTTTGAGAGATACAAGGAATTCCGAATGGTCAAGGTCATCGCCTCTTCGGTCCGCAAGGGCAATGTTCTCGAAGTCGACGGCAAGCTCTATGTCGTGCTTACCGCGCAAAACTTCCATCCCGGCAAAGGCACGCCGGTGACCCAGATCGACATGCGCCGCATCGTTGACGGTGTGAAAGTGTCCGAACGCTGGCGCACGACCGAGCAGGTGGAGCGCGCTTTCGTCGAAGACGTCAACCACCAGTTCCTCTACGAGGACGGTGAAGGCTTCCACTTCATGAATCCGGAAAACTACGACCAGATCGTCGTTGATGTCGATACCATGGGTGACCAGAAGGCCTATCTCCAGGAAGGCATGACCTGCGTCATTTCCATGTATGAAGGTGTTGCGCTGGCGCTTGACCTGCCGCGCCATGTGACGCTGGAAATCATGGAGACCGAACCGGTCGTCAAAGGCCAGACGGCATCTTCTTCCTATAAGCCTGCGATGCTTTCCAACGGCATCCGCACCCTGGTACCGCCGCATATCAATGCCGGAACCCGGGTCGTAATCGCCACTGAAGACAATTCCTATGTCGAGCGTGCCAAGGACTGATGTCCGGCATTTCGACCTGTCGTTTCTGCCTGATGTTTGATTAATGAAAAGCCCGGTCTCCTTTGCGAGCCGGGCTTTTTGCTATTATGCGGCAATTTTAAAGACGCTTGCATTCGGTGCTGTCGGCAATACGCAATGCAAACAAAGTGACCATCAATAAAAAACGCCCGGCGATCAGGATCGCCGGGCGTTTGCATGAGAAGTCTGATGCTTACTTGGCTTTGGCAAGTGCGGGGGGGATATCCGCAGGCTTGACATTGGCTTCAATAGCCTGGGCCTTGCCGTTGAAATTATAACCGCCGCCAATGGCAACATTCAGTGTCACATAGTCATTGGCCATTTGCTGGATCGATTCGGCAAGGCTGGCCTGAGCGGTGGTCAACTCACGCTGCGCATCCAGGACGTCGAGCAGGGACGAGGCGCCGTCCTTATAGGATGCGGTCGAAAGTTCGAGCGCTTCCTTGTAGGACTTTACATAGGCACGATTGGCTGCAACGGCGCGAGCATCGCGGTTATAGGCAGCAAGCGCGCTTTCAACGTCTTCGACGCCGTTCAGCACAGTCTGCTTCCAGGCCAGGTATTTTTCACGAGCGACCGACTGGGCGTTCTTGACATTGGCGCGCAGCGTACCGCCGTCGAAAATCGGCAGGTTGAGAGACGGGCCAAAGGACCAGGTATTGGAGGTGCCATGGGTGCTCGAATGAACATAGGATGGCGTAATCGAGCCGCTGAGCGTGATCGACGGTAGCAGCTGCGCCTGCGCATTGCCAATGTCATAGACGGCGGCGGCCAGATCGCGTTCTGCCTTGCGGATGTCAGGGCGGTTGCGGATCAGATCAGCCGGAATTCCCGACAGAACCACACGACGGGCAACCGGCTGAGGAGCATGCTTCTTCAGATCGTTGATGAGCGTCGAGGCCGGAAGGCCAAGAAGCGTCGAGATATGATAGGCATTGCTATAGAAGTTGGCTTCGAAACCGGGAATATCCGCCAGCTGCGAGTTGACCAGACCTTCGGACTGGACCACGTCGAGGCGCGAAGCAGCACCAGCCTCAAGCTGTAGCTTGGTCAGCGCCAGGGTTTCGCGACGAGACTTGACGGCTTCGTTGGCGATTGCGATTCGAGCCTGATAGTAGCGGGCATCGATATAGGCTGTCGCCAGATCGGAGAGATAGGTCAGGCGAGACGTATCGACGCTGGCATAGGCGGCATCAAGCGATGCAGTGGCGCTTTGCTTGGCGCGGCGATATTGACCCCAGAGATCGAGAAGCCAGGAGGCGGAAAGCTCGCCTTTGGAATCCCAGGCCCGAGCCGTAGAACTATAGCCACCATTGGTCTGGCTGCCGGTTTCGCTTGCCGCGGCTGTCAGGCTGGGCAGGCCGCCTGCAGATGAGGTGACGACGGTTGCCCGCGCCTGCTCGATCCGTTCCAACGCCTGCAGAACATCGAGGTTCTGGTTTACGCCCTGGTTGATCAGCGTGTTGAGGCGCGCATCGTTGAACGCCGTCCACCACTGAACAGTGGTGGTGTCCTGCGCAGACTTCGTCCCGCCCTCTGTAAACTTGGCAGGAAGTGCGGTTTGTGGCGGGCTGTGCTCGGGCCCCATCACGCAACCTGACAGAAGCAGCATTGCAAAGGGCGCAGCTAAGCGTACGGAGACCATCTATTCTATCCCTGTTTCCAATCCGAAGGCGCGCCGAGCAAGCAATGGGCCGCGACCGCCACAATCTCGAAAATGCCGCGCTTTTTTTGGAGCGCGGCAACTGTTTTTTAACCTATCGTTTCTGCTCAGCTTGTAACAGCTCTTCTTTGGCTTTTGCACGGTTTGAAGCGCGTCTGACAATGACAAAAAAGGATGGAACAAAGAAAATTCCGAGCAGTGTTGCAGAAAGCATACCACCGAGTACGCCGATGCCGATTGCGTTCTGCGCTGCAGAGCCCGCGCCAGTGGCGATTGCCAGCGGAACGACACCAAGAATGAAGGCGAGCGATGTCATGATGATCGGCCGAAGACGCAGTCTTGCTGCCTCCAGGGTCGCATCCATCAGGCTTAATCCGTGTTCCTGCCGTTCCTTGGCAAACTCGACGATCAGAATGGCGTTCTTGGCCGCCAGACCTATCGTGGTGAGTAGTCCGACCTTGAAGTAGACGTCGTTGTCTTGACCCATCAGCGTTGCCGCCGCGACGGCGCCGAGAATGCCGATTGGCACGGCCATGATGACCGAGAAGGGGATCGACCAGCTTTCATACAATGCCGAGAGGCACAGGAAGACGATCAACACCGACAAGGCATAGAGCAGAGGCGCCTGCGATCCCGACAGTCTTTCCTGATAGGAAATGCCCTGCCAGGCGACGGTGTAGCCGCCATCCATCTTGGAAACCAGCCGCTCCACTTCGTTCATGGCATCACCGGAGCTGACGCCGGGTGCCGCCGACCCGTCGAGTGAGAAGGCCGTGACAGCGTTGAAAGCCGAAATCGAAGGCAGCCCGTTGACCCATTTTGCGTCCGTGAACGATGAGAAGGGCACCATCTCACTGCTCGAATTGCGGGCATCCCAATATTTTATGTCCTCGGCCTGCATACGATAGGGGGCATCGCCCTGCACATAGACCTTCTTGATCTTGTTGTTCAGCGTGAAGTCGTTGACATTGGTGCCAGCGAAAATGGTCGTCAGCATTGAGTTCGCGTCGGAAATCGTCACGCCCATGGCGCTGAGCTTTTCCTGGTCGAGGATAAGCTTGACCTGGCTTTCCTCATCGCGGTCGTTCGGGCGCATGGCGGTGATAACACCGCTGCTATTGGCCTGCGCAAGCAGTTGTTTGGCGGCAATAGACAGTGCTTCAGAGCCGTGGTTCCCGTTATCGACGAGATACAAGGAAAAACCACTGGAGTTACCCATGCCCTGAATGGCCGGTGGCAGGATTGGAAAGACCTGCGCTTCACGAATGGTCATGAAATAGCCCATCGCGCGCTGGACGATGGCACCAGCGGCCATATCCGGCTTCTTGCGCAGGTCGAAATCCTTCAGCTTAGCGAAAACCAGGCCATAGTTCTGGCCACTTCCGTTGAAGCTGAAACCATTGACGGCGAAAACCGAGTCGACAACGCTGGATTCCTTGTCGAGCAAGTAATCCTCGACTTTTTTCATCACTTCGCCCGTCTGTGCCGAGGTCGAGCCATTCGGCAGCTGGACGATTGTCATCAGCACGCCCTGGTCTTCCTGTGGCAGGAAGGAAGAGGGCAGGCGCAGGAACAGCCAGGCGCAACCGCCGACCAGGACCGCGAATATCAAGAGAAGCCGGAGCGGGCGCCTCAGCAGATGACCAATGGACCAGACGTAGCCATTGGTCGTGCGGTCGAAATTGCGATTGAACCATGCGGCTGGACCGGTGGTCTTCTTATGACTCTTGTCGATCGGTTTCAGTATCGTCGCGCAAAGCGCAGGTGTCAGGACGATAGCGACAACCGCAGAAAGCAGCATTGCCGAGATGATGGTGATCGAAAACTGACGATAGATAATGCCGGTCGAGCCACCGAAAAACGCCATGGGAACGAACACGGCCGTCAGCACCAGAGCGATGCCGACGATGGCGCCAGTGATTTCACCCATGGATTTCTGGGTCGCCTCCAGGGGAGGAAGGCCCTCCTCGGACATGATCCGCTCAACATTTTCAACGACGACGATAGCGTCATCGACGAGAAGACCGATGGCAAGCACCATGGCGAACATGGTCAGCGTGTTGATCGAATATCCCGTCAACGCCAGAATGCCGAAGGTTCCGAGCAGCACGACGGGCACGGCAATCATCGGAATGAACGTCGCTCGCAGATTTTGCAGGAAGATCAGCAAGACGAAGAACACCAGCACGATGGCTTCTATCAGGGTATGAACGACCTTTTCGATCGACAAGGAGACGAACGGTGTCGTGTCATAGGGATAGATGATGTTGACGTTTTTCGGCAAGGCTGGTGCGATCTGCGCCAATTTCGCTTTCACACGCGAAGCAGTGTCCAGGGCGTTCGCGCCTGTCGCAAGATTGACCGCGAAGCCGGAAGCTGCCTGCCGGTTTGACCTTGAGGTGGACGAGTAGGTTTCCTGGCCGATTTCAACCCGGGCGACGTCGCTCAAGCGGACGTTTGCGCCGCTGGTATCGACTTTCAAGATGATTCGCTCGAAGTCCGACACGGTTGTCAGCTGGCTCTGAGCGGTCATGGTGATATTGATCTGCTGTCCTTCGACGGCCGGAAGACCGCCGACCGAGCCAACGGAGACCTGGGTATTCTGCGCTTCGATGGCTGAGGTAACATCGGCGGGAGTCAGCTGAAACTTGCGCAGCTTGAAGGGATCGAGCCAGACGCGCATGGCGAAAGCGGAGCCGAAGGCATTGATATTGCCGACGCCTTCCAGGCGCTTTACCTGGTCTTCGATCTGAGCGGAAAAGATATCGCCGAGCTCTGCCGATGTGCGCTTGCCATCCGTGGATACGAGGGCTCCGACCAACAGGATACTGGAGGTCGATTTCGTCACTTCGATGCCGTTCGTCTGCACCGAGGACGGTAACTGCGATTCCACCAATTGCAGTTTGTTCTGCACCTGGACCTGGGCCATATCCGGATCGATGCTGTTGTCGAAGGTCAGCGTGATGGATGACGATCCCGACGTGGATGACGATGTCATATAGGTCAGGCCATCCAGGCCGGTCATACCGTCCTCGATGATCTGGGTAACGGTTTTCTTGACGGTATCGGCGCTGGCACCGGTATAGGTGGCGCTGATGCGGACCGAAGGCGGTGCGATTTCCGGATATTGCGAGATCGACAGGCTGGTAATGGCAAGCCCGCCGCCAAGCATGATCACGATCGCGATTACCCAGGCGAAAATCGGTCGCCGTATGAAGAATTTTGCCATGAGTTAATTCCTGATCACGATGTTGCAGGAGATGTCCTTTGACATCATGATTTCGGTGCTTCCTTGGCGGGCGCTGCTCCGGCAGGCACGACGACAAAACCCTTGGAATCGATTTGAGCAGGGACTGGCTTGACGGTCGCGTTATCGGTAATCGACTGGAAGCCGTCGAGGATCAGTTGATC
The DNA here is from genome assembly GCF_037039395.1 of Agrobacterium vitis. NCBI lineage: Bacteria > Pseudomonadati > Pseudomonadota > Alphaproteobacteria > Hyphomicrobiales > Rhizobiaceae > Gillisella > Gillisella vitis. The sequence continues at coordinate 2,296,508 of NZ_CP146242.1, forward strand.
GCCATCCTTGACGCCGTCATTAACCAACCAGCTGTTGCCAGACAACTTGCTGCTTGGGAATGTTCGGGTTTCGACCTTGTTGTCGGAATTGACGAATTTCGCGGTCAAGTCGCCGTTCGCATTGCGGGACGCAGCGCGTTGAGGAATGAGATAGCCTTCCTCCTCACCGACGGTAATGGTGGCACGGACATACATGCCCGGCAGAATGAGGTCGTCGGGATTATCGAACAATGTGCGAACGGAAACTGTGCCGGTCGTGGTGCTGACGGCCATTTCCGACATGTCGATCTTGCCGACATGCGGGTACTCCGTGCCATCTTCCATCGTCAGACGGATATCCGTCGTGTCGGCATCCGCGTTACCGCTGTTGCGCTTCAGGTTTCCGGCCTTGATGGCGGCGCGCAGGCGCAAGAGATTCACGCTGGATTCGTTCAGCTTGATATAGATCGGATTGATCTGGCGGAGGGTCATCAACGAGTCCGTCTGACTGGCCGTAACCACGTTGCCGATCGAATAATTGGTTGCCGATGTGACGCCATCGAAAGGCGCCTTTACCGAGGTCAGATCCAGATTGATCTGCGCGGTCTGAAGAGAGGCGCGCGATTCAGACACGGATGCCTTTGCCTGGAGCAGCGTCGTTTGGGCGTCTTCATATTCTTTTTGCGATGCACCGGTATTGGCCAGTCGCTCATAGCGCTGGAGATTTGCCTGGGCAGCCGGTACGCTCGCCTCTGATTTTTCCAAGGTCGCCTTGGCTTCGTCCAATGAGGCCCTATAGGTATCCTCGTCGATCTTGTAGAGCAGATCGCCAGCCTTGACGAAGCTGCCTTCCTTGAAGGCGATTTGCTTGATCACGCCGCCAACCCGTGGACGAATGTCAGCGGTTTGGAAAGCTTCTGCACGGCCAGACAATACGGTGGTCAACGGTGCTGTGGATTTTTTAATCGCGAGAACGCTGACTGGGCTTGGCGGTCTTTCGCCTCCGGGACCCCCTGGTCCACCCGGGCCGCCGGCTTGCTTTTTCCCGTCATCGCTGCATCCGCTCAGCGCAAGCGCCGCCACGAGAATAATGGATGACAGGTTGAGATGTCTGGCCATGCGCAGATCCTAATTTCCGAGATACTCTTGTTCTAACAGTTTCAGCAAAAGAAAATGATCACAAGACAATAACATTTCATAACCGCTCTGTCGGCCGGTGTTTTTTGCGCGATGGCATTCAGGACACGGCTCACCTACAAACGGCGTATCTCGTGACGTAAATTAACAACCGTCACTTTGCAAGTGGATTTTGCAGTGCGGTAGTCACCAGGCCGATCAGATCCCGGCAGCGAATATGAAGAATCTCGGGCTTTTCCCGCGTGATTGAAAGGGGGTGGATAACCCCTTCCAAAGCGGTGGCAATGACGGATGCAGTATGATGCGGATCGCGTACGAAGAAATCGCCCGTCGCCACGCCTTCAAGGACGATGTTTTCGAAAATCGCGCAAATCTTTTCCCGGTACAGATCGGCGGCGGTTAGTTCCAGATCGGTGGTCAGCACGATCATTTTGAACAGGTGCGGATTGACGCAAACGTCCTGCAGCAGTTTTGTCAGGAGCTGCTCGGCCATCTGCAGCAACTTCATCTGTGGTGTAGAAAGCATTTCCAGGTCGGCGAGCCCGGCCATTAGTTTTTCGAGATGGGCCGTCGCGATCGCGTCGACCAGCGCTGTTTTGGAATGAAAATGTTTGAATACATTGGCCGGAGACATTTCCAGCTCTGCTGCGATATCCGCCATCGCTACCTGTTGGTACCCGCGCTGGCGAAACAGCTCCTCCGCTGCGCGGAGGATTTCCTGGCGCGTTTCAGCCGCCGGACGACGTGACCTGCGCGGGCGGCATGGTTGCTGCTTGCCAGCGCCTCGTCCGATGGGTTTGCCAGTGCTTTTTGGCGCTGTCATGATCGTCAGCGCCGGTCGAGATAGGAAAAGAGATTTGCTTTCACGCGATCAAAGGGTGTTTCACCGGAATTATCGGCCTGGAACGTCAATCCTGTGATGGCTTCATAGGCCTGGATATAGACTTTGGAGGTTGCCTCGACCAGTTCCGGCGGAATTTCCGGAATATTGTCCTTATATGGATCGCATCGTTCCGCCACCCAGGACCGCACGAAGTCCTTGTCGAAGCTCGCCGGCCGGGTTCCTTGGGCGAAGGCCTGCTCATACGTTTCGGCAATCCAGTAACGGCTGCTATCTGGTGTATGGATCTCATCGGCCAGAAGGATGTTACCGGCCTCGTCTGTGCCGAATTCATATTTGGTATCGACGAGAATAAGGCCGCGTTCAGCCGCCTTCTGTTGGCCGCGAGCGAAAAGAGCCAGCGCATATTGGGAAAGCTGCTGCCATTGATCAGGCGTCAGCAGGCCGTTATCGATAATCTCAGCTGGTGTGAGCGGTGCATCGTGACCACCGTCAAATTCCTTGCTGGTCGGCGTAATAATCGCCTGCGGCAGTTTCTGATTGTCACGCATGCCGTCCGGCAATGTCATGCCATACATCGTTCGCTGCCCCTTCTTATAGAGCGTCAGGATCGATGTTCCGGTCGTGCCGGCCAGATAGCCGCGCACCACCACTTCCACGGGGAGGATCGTCAGCCGTTTGCCGATGACAATGGCAGGATCGGGATAGGCAATGACATGGTTGGGGCAAATATCGGCGGTCTGTTCAAACCAGTAGCGCGCCGTTTGCGTCAGGACCTGACCTTTATAAGGGATGCAAGCCAGGATACGGTCGAAAGCGCTCAAACGATCTGTCGATATAATGATACGGCTGCCATCCGGCAGATCGTAATTTTCTCTGACCTTGCCGCGATAATAGTTGGGAAGCTCGGGAAAAAAAGCTTCTTTCAAAATGCGCATAGCTCGGCCCCTTTATGTCGCTGCCATCTCGCGTTGGTGATCTGGTTCAAGCGTGTAAGTCAATTTTATTGCTCAAACACGTCATGAACATTCCAACCGGCTGCTCTCAATATGATGCAGTCCTAGCGCGCCTAACCCATCGCGGTGGGATTTTCAAAGGAAAAAGCGCGCGGCCATCGCACGCGCGCTTCCCTCTCCCTTAAACTGCGCCGATCTCAGGCAAAGGTCAAACGGTCGATCTCGGTGATCTGGCTGGTGACGCGAAGGTGCCGTATCCGCCGTACGGCGAGCACGACTGCAAACGTGATGCATGCCTCAATGGCAAATACCGGTGCATAAGCAACGACCCAGCGTCCCCAATCGGCAAAGGCAAGCCCGTCGTTGGAAATAGCCAGCCAGAAACCGACCATGGCCGAAACCCCGGCATAATAGGTGGCATCCAGCCCCAACACTCTGGCGAGATTGAAGCGCTTGCCAACTTCTCCGGAAAAAAGACGCTTCCCAAAGGTATAATGCACCACCATCATCGGCAGCATCAGCGACAGGGCGTTAACGCCGAGATGAGGAATGTCCCCCGGCTCGAACAGAAATGCCTGTA
>NZ_CP146242.1:3805000-3889016 GCF_037039395.1 Agrobacterium vitis
ATAATCCTGGCTGTGCTGGGCGCCAACGCGAGCCGCAGCGCCGTTCGGACCACGGAACACGATGGGCGCGCCCATCTGACCGCCGGACATGTAAAGCGTCTTGGCAGCCGAGTTGATGATCTGGTCAATCGCCTGCATGGCGAAGTTGAAGGTCATGAACTCAACGATCGGACGCAGTCCTGCCATGGCGGCGCCCACGGCCACACCGGCAAAACCATGCTCGGTAATGGGAGTGTCAACCACGCGACGGTCGCCGAATTCGGCAAGCAGGCCCTGGGTGATCTTGTAGGCACCCTGGTATTCCGCCACTTCCTCACCGATGATGAATACATCGTCATTGGCGCGCATTTCTTCGGCCATGGCTTCGCGCAGTGCTTCACGCACGGTCATCGATACCATTTCCGTTCCGGCCGGAATGGACGGATCGCTGGCAGCGCTTGAAATCGGCTGAGCCGGAACAGGCGCGGAAGCAGAACCGGTCTCGGTCGGCTTTTCTTCCTGCGGCACGGCAGGGGCTGCGGGCGCCGCTGCGCTTTCAGCCTTGGGAGCCGAAATGTCGGACGCGCTTTCGCCATCCTGCAACAGCACGGCAATCGGCGTGTTGACCTTGACATTCTGGGTTCCGGCTTCGATCAGCAGCTTGCCGATCACGCCTTCATCCACGGCTTCCACTTCCATGGTTGCCTTGTCGGTTTCGATTTCGGCGATCACGTCGCCGGATTTTACGCTATCGCCTTCGGCTTTCAGCCACTTGGACAGCGTGCCTTCCTCCATTGTCGGAGACAGGGCGGGCATGAGAATATCGACTGGCATGGGCTAACCCTCCCTCTCGCTTACAACAGGATGTCGGTGTAGAGCTCGGATGCATCCGGCTCCGGATCGGCTTGGGCGAAATCGGCGCTGTCGGCGACGATGTCGCGCACGTCCTTGTCGATCAGCTTGAGATCGTCTTCGTTGGCCCAACCCTTTTCCAGGAGACGCAGCCGGACCTGTTCGATCGGGTCATGCTCGGAGCGCATTTTCTGCACTTCGTCCTTGGAGCGGTATTTGGCCGGGTCGGACATGGAGTGACCGCGGTAGCGATAGGTTTCCATTTCCAGGATGACCGGGCCCTTGCCGGCGCGGCAATGCTCGACAGCCTGCACGGCAGCCGCCTTGACGGCCCGCACATCCATGCCATCCACCTTGAAGCCGGGGATGTTGAAGGACACGCCGCGCTGGGAGAAATCCGTCTGCGCCGAGGCGCGGGCAACGGACGTACCCATGGCATAACGGTTGTTTTCGATCACATAGATCACCGGCAGGTTCCACAGGCGCGCCATGTTGAAGCTCTCATAGACCTGGCCCTGGTTGGCCGCGCCATCGCCGAAATAGGCGAGAGAGACATTGTCATTGCCGCGATACTTATTGGCGAAGGCCAGACCCGTGCCGAGCGACACCTGGGCGCCGACGATGCCGTGGCCACCGTAGAAATGCTTCTCCTTGGAGAACATGTGCATGGAGCCGCCCTTGCCCTTCGACAAGCCGCCGCGACGTCCGGTCAGTTCGGCCATCACACCGCGTGCACTCATGCCGCAAGCCAGCATATGGCCGTGGTCACGATAGCCGGTAATAACCTGATCGCCGAGCTTCAGCGCCATCTGCATGCCGACAACGACAGCTTCCTGGCCTATGTAGAGGTGACAGAAACCGCCGATGAAGCCCATGCCGTAAAGCTGACCGGCCTTTTCCTCGAAGCGGCGGATCAGAAGCATTTCGCGATAGGCTTTCAGTTCCTTTTCGCGGTCAAATTCTTCAATCGTCCCAACAGCGAAATCGCCTTTTGCAGGCTTTGCTGCCGGTTTGCGGCCTGAAGCAGTCGCGTTTTTGCGCGGTGCCATTCATCCCTCCCTGAGTTGTGTAAGGGTTTTTGATTGGCACACACCATATGCAAGAATGGGACAGGCCGCAATGCATTAAATGCATGCCTTCCATTCCGTATAAACACCAGATTTTTAATAATTTTTTGCGATTAACTTGATTTCAGTTAATCAACAATCCCCTAAATATGACGGGCATTGTCGCGAATGGAATGATTCACACTAGCGATTGAAAATGACGATCTCGTCGGGGCGCGACATATTCAGCTGATAGCGGGCTTTTTCATCGATCATATCGCGTTCAAGCGAGCCGTCGCTGAGCAGTTTTACTTGCGTTTCCAGCTTCTTGCGGTCGTGAATGAGCGCCGCCAGCTCCTTGCTCCGCTCAGCCCGCACGACATCGAAATGCTCGCCGGCCTTCAACCCGTAATCGCCATGAATGCTGTGATAGCCGAAATAGCCGATAAAGGCGATGGTGACGGCGGGAAGGACCAGGCGTCCAAATTTACGGTTCTTATGGTGACGTGTCCACATTCTCGATTTGGCCTTGCAACGCACAACATCTTTGCATCGACATTAGAGCCATTTGCTTAACCGAGTATTGACCTTGTTGCGAAAAAGTTCAGCCGCTGCTCAATGCAAAAGCCCGCACCGTTTGCACAGCGCGGGCTTGAGTGAAAAATCGTTGCGGAACAACCAGCTCCGCTCGCCGGATCAGGCCTTCAGAATGGACGTACCGGCATAAGCGGCCTGCGGTCCAAGCAGTTCCTCGATACGGATCAGCTGGTTGTACTTGGCCAGCCGGTCGGAGCGCGACAGCGAGCCGGTCTTGATCTGTCCGCAATTGGTGGCAACCGACAGGTCGGCAATGATCGAGTCTTCGGTTTCGCCCGAACGATGCGACATGACGGCGGTATAGGCAGCCTTGTGCGCGATCTCAACCGCATCCAGGGTTTCCGACAGCGAACCGATCTGGTTGACCTTGACGAGGATCGAGTTGGCGACACCCATGCGAATACCGTCGCGCAGGCGGGCGGAATTGGTGACGAACAGATCGTCGCCAACCAGCTGGGTCGTCGCACCGATCTTGTCGGTCAGATATTTCCAGCCGTCCCAATCGTCTTCAGCCATACCGTCTTCGATGGAGATGATCGGATATTTGGCAGCCAGCTCAGCCAGATAGTCAGCCATGGCTTCCGGCTCCAGCGTGCGGCCTTCGCCTTCCATAACGTATTTGCCGTCCTTGAAGAATTCGGTCGAAGCGCAGTCAAGCGCCAGATACATGTCTTCGCCCGGACGATAACCAGCCTTCTCAATCGATTTCATGATGAAATCAAGTGCTTCCGGCGCACTCTTCAAGCCCGGTGCGAAGCCGCCTTCATCGCCGACATTGGTGTTAAAGCCCTGCGCCGAGAGTTCCTTCTTCAGCGTATGGAACACTTCCGAGCCCATGCGCACGGCGTCACGGATATTCTCCGCACCGACAGGCATGATCATGAATTCCTGGAAGTCGATCGGATTGTCGGCATGTGCGCCGCCATTGATGATGTTCATCATTGGCACAGGCAGGATGCGGGCATTCGGACCACCGACATAGCGATAGAGCGGCAGGCCGGAGGCTTCTGCAGCCGCCTTGGCAACGGCCAGCGACACGCCGAGAATGGCATTGGCACCGAGGCGCGACTTGTTTGGCGTGCCGTCCAGCTCGCGCATGATCGTGTCGATCTGGATCTGGTTTTCAGCGTCATGGCCGCCGATGGCGTCATAGATTTCGCTGTTGACGGCTTCGACCGCCTTTTCGACGCCCTTGCCCAGATAACGTGTGCCGCCATCGCGCAGCTCAACGGCTTCATGGGCGCCGGTGGAAGCGCCCGACGGAACTGCAGCGCGGCCCATGCTGCCATCTTCCAGATAGACATCGACTTCGACGGTCGGATTGCCGCGGCTGTCGAGAATCTCGCGGGCAATAATGTCGGTAATAGCGGTCATGGTCACTCCCTGCTGTAAAGGCTGAACAAGGCTCTGTTCGCCCTGTCTTAGCCGATGAATTGAAAATTACAATGACATGGTCCGGGCCTTCAGGCGGCCTTGGTGACGGCGTCGAACGCCAGCAGTTTTTCCAGCAAGCGCTCAAGGTCCTTCAGGTAAACCATATTGGGACCGTCGGACGGCGCATTGTCAGGGTCCTGATGCGATTCGATGAACAGACCCGCGACACCAACCGCAACGGCTGCACGTGCCAGCGTTTCCACAAATTCGCGCTGGCCACCGGTCGAGCCGCCCTGCCCGCCCGGCTGCTGTACCGAGTGCGTGGCATCGAAAATCACCGGTGCGCCCATGCCTGCCATGATCGGCAGCGAGCGCATGTCGGAGACCAGCGTATTATAGCCGAAGGAAGCGCCGCGCTCACAGAGCATGACATTGGGGTTACCGGACAATGTGATCTTTTCCATCACGTTCTTCATGTCCCAGGGCGCCAGAAACTGGCCCTTCTTGACATTGATCGCCCGCCCGGTCTTTGCCGCCGCCACAAGAAGATCGGTCTGACGGCACAGAAAAGCCGGGATCTGCAAAACGTCAACCACTTCAGCCACTTCGGCGCACTGGTCTTCGCTGTGAATGTCGGTCAGGACCGGAAAGCCGAATTCCTTTTTAAGGTCGGCAAAGATTGCCAGTCCCTGCTCGATGCCGATGCCGCGCCCGGCCTTCAGCGAGGTGCGGTTTGCCTTGTCGAAGGAAGATTTGTAGATGAGGCCAATGCCGAGCTTGTCGCAGATTTCCTTGATCCCGCCCGCCATCATGAAAGCGTGCTCGCGGCTTTCCATCTGGCAGGGACCACAGATCAGCGAAATTTTCGCGCTGTTGGAGAAAGAGACCGTCTTGGCGCCTTCGCCAATGGTGACGGTTGCATTCGGCAGGGCGGAAGCGGTCATGGCGTATTCTCCTCAAACAGAAAGGCAACGCCTTGTCCGGGCGCAGCCGGGACGGTAATGCCGCCCGCTAGTCTCTCATGGGCAACGCCATTAGCAGCCAGAACCGTCGCTGTCACCTCAAGATCGGCAACCGTAAACACCAGTGCCTCTGCCACCAGGGCCTTGTTCTTCGTCTCTCCGGAAATGATTTCCATCGACAGGTTTGCTGCGTCGAAGGCCAACCCATTGGTGGTTTGCCTGCCTTCGGCACCAAACACCGTCTTCCACCATCCGGCATAACGGGCCGGCTGGGGCGCATAGAAAAACACCCGCCTTAGTCCTGTCACGCCATTGGCATGGCTTTCAAGCGCGCTGCGATCAGCGGGAAGCGGATCGACCCGCTCGCAGGTAAACAGGAAGAACGGCTCCACTTCCCGGGCTGCAAAGGCTAGTCTGAAACTGGCCACCGTTTCGCTGCCATCCGGCAGCCTTACAGGCCGCGAAAATTGCAGCATTTTGCCGCCCTTCATTCCGGCAGCGACAAACGTTTCATGGTCGGCGCGGGCATCTTTGGACGCCGTGACGATGGCCGAGACGCCCTCGTCATGCACTTGCCGGAATATCCGGTCATGCACCAGAAACGCATTACCTTCAGCATAGGCCGCATCGACAGCAGTGCTGTCGCCGATGGCCAGCGGTTCGAGATAGATCCCATTGGCCAGGAATACACATGCATTGACCGTGCCGAACGGATGGCGCCCATCCGGCGCAACCGTAAAGCCAAGAGCAGTCAGGCGGCTTCGCGCCGCCTCCAGCGTTTCTACAGATAGCACCAGATGATCGACAAGGCGGGCATTTGCGTTCGACATTTTAAAAAACTCACTGTGGAGCGGTGGTGTCAGGTTACGGCGACCTTAATGCGCCATATATTGTGAACTAAGCTTTATATCTGCTGCATAATTTCTCCTTAAACCGCAATCGGTCTAAGGAATGACGCAGTAAAGCTCGAAGATATGAACCACATCTTCGAGCTTTGAAGGCATTGCAAAAGGCATACGAACTGCCGATCGTCAACGATATCGGTACTAGTTGGTATCGAACTTCGGCGGCGTAAAATCAAGCAGGTCGCGGCGATAGGTCTCCACCACCATGCTGATCGGCGTTCCATCCGGCACGCTGAGCAATGCTTTGTGCTGAAGAACGTATTCAGGCACCGACAAGGGATTGCCGCTTGCCGATGGCACCGCGCTGCCCATTTCCCATCCGTCCGGTAATGGCTTCCACAACAGCTCTGCAGACATCGTATGCCGCTGGAAATGCAGCGGCTGCACCACGCGGCCAAACGCACCATCCGTCGTGTCGAGCACCTTATTCATGTCATCGGTCAGCCTGGCCGGTACATACCAGTTGTCGGCTTCAGACAGGATACGGTCACCGCATTTCAGCCGCACCCGGCGATAGCCGACCTTGTCACCATCCGCGACCTTCAGAGCAGCGCGAATTTCGCCCGTGGCGGGCTTGTCGACATCCTTGACCCGTTCGGCTGTGATTTTTGCTCCATCCGCCAGCTTATGAGTGCTGCACCAGCGGTCCAGCGTCAGCGTGGCACTGTCATGGCTCAGCAGGTCAGCATTCAGCGTTTGCAATACGGCCAATGCCTGTAACCGCGACACGGGCGTATCCGGCCAGGAGGCAGGCGCGGCAGCAAGGCTGAAAGACGAAACGGTCATGGCGGCAACCACAGCTGGCAGGAATAACAAACGCATGCAAGCTCCTGAAATAGAAGGAAAAACTCTAACGGAAAGTTGGGTGGACATCAGCATGAAAACATGACGGAGAGATGACCGCATTCCGACATTTCGATGTCACCGGTAGAGCTGCGGCGGCTTGCGCTCGAACGTCTTCATCCCGCATTTCCAGCCCGCCATCGCAGGCGCAATCGTTGCCACGGCCTCGGCACCGGAGACGGCATCAAACAGGACGAGATCCGCGGCAGCCCCGACCTTCAGCTGTTCATCCAGCCCCATCAGCCGGGCCGGATAGCGGGTGATCATCTCGAAGACCTTGTTCAGATCATCAGGCGTCGCCAGTTGGGCAACATTAGCGTAGAGATTGGCCATGCGCATCAGCGAGACGTCGCCAAACGGCGTAAACGGGTTAAGGACATTATTGGTCGAGATAGTGACATTCACCCCCTGGCGGGCCAGAAGATGTGCCGGAGCAATGCCCCTTGGGCAAAGATGATCGATATCCCGGCCGGTCAGAAACAAATCGGTAGCAGGCAGCACCGTCACCGTAATCCCCGCCTCGGCCAATTGCTTTGCCACACGCTCCACCTCATCGGGAGGAATTGCAGAAAGCTTGGTGACATGGCCAACGGACACCTTGCCTTGGTAACCCCGCGCCAACGTCTGAGTAATGACCGTCGGCAGGTTGGACCCGGAAGGATCGAGATCGAAATCGAGATGGAAATCAACAGGCACATCGAAGCGCTGGGCCAGTGTGAAAATGCGAGAAATATGCTCGGCGGGCCGAGGGTCCGTGTAAGGGCAACCACCAATCAGATCGGCTCCTTGCGACAAGGCGATTTCCAGCATCCGCTCGGTTTCCGGCTCATTGGTCAACCCTTCCTGGGCAAAGGCGCAGATTTCGATATCGACCAGATGGGCGTAATCTGCCTTCAGCTTGCGGATCGCCGAAAACGACCGGAAACCGGCGCGCGGATCGATTTCCACGAAGGTCCTGATCCGGGTCGTGCCTTGGACGATGGCCCGTTCCACGACATCGGCGGCGCGGGCATAGACATCTTCCTCGGTAAAGGCCTGCTTGGCTTTCGAGGTCTCCGACACGGCTTCCGCCAGCGTTCCGTTACACACCCGGCAGCGCCCGATGATCCCTGCCTTGTCGAGATGAAGATGGGTTTCAATCAACCCGGCGCAGACCAACCGGCCTGCCGCATCCTCCTGCGGCGCATCGCAACGAAAATCCGCTTCCAGCGCAACGATTCGCCCCGCCTTGAAGGCGATGTCCAGCGGCTGCGCCAACAATGGCAGCCTGGCGCGGCGCAACACGAAATCAATCGCCATGCGTTTTCGTTTTCCTTTCCGGCTGGCAATCATCCAGCCACCGTCTCTGCCGCACGAAATCTCTTTTCATCCGCAAGCGATATCCCATGGCCACAATATCTAATGGATTGGCGACCGTCACGAGGCGACGAGATTACCGTTGCTGGCAATCAGTACACCCGCCTTGAACACCATGCGCTCCATCGGACGCACCGCCACGGCTTCGGCAATGGAGGCGACCGGCAAGATAATGAAATCGGCTGGGCTCCCTTTGCCGAGTGCCGCACTGCTGCGTCCTAAAACCTCAGCCGAAAGGGTACTGACCAGCGCGAAGGCATGTTCAAGATCGGCATCGGCGCGAAAATTCTGCCGGTCGCAGAGAATGCTCGCCCGCTCCAAAAGATCGCCATTGCCAAGCGGCGACCAGGCATCGCGGATATTGTCATTGCCGGAAAATACCCGCACGCCCGCAGCCTTCAGCCGCTTGATCGGCGGCATACTGGTATCGCCAGGACCGATGGTCATGATCGCCACATCGGCGCGTGCCAGCGCTTCCGCTGTGCGCCCGAAATCCATATCGTCCAGCGCGCCCAGGCAATAGGCATGGCTGACGGCGCATTTACCCTGAAGACCATGCGCTAAAGCCCGTTTGGCGATCTGACGGATTTCGAAAGCGCCAAGCGGACCCGGATCGTGCAGATGCAGATCCACTCCGACGCCGTAACGCCCGGCGATGGCAAAAATTGCGTTGAGGTGGCCAGTAATGTCATCGTCTATTCCAGCCGGGTCGAGACCACCGATCAGGTCCGCACCCGCCTTGACCGCCTGCTCCAGCAGATCGGCAGTGCCGGGATCGGCCAAGACGCCGGACTGTGGAAACGCCACCGTCTGAATATCGACCAGATGACCATGGCTTTGCTTGAGGGACAATATGGCTTCCAGCCCGGCCAACCCGACTTCCGTATCGATATCGGCATGACTGCGGCAGGCGACGGTGCCATAGGCGGCCATTTTTTCCAGCAGCTTGCCGCCGCGTACTTCGACTGGCAAGGGCAAGGAGCGGCGGAGCGCCTTTTCTGCCCGGATTCGCTCGGCGACCGAGCCACCGGGAATATGGGGAATGAACGGCATGCCGATCAGCGTCTTGTCGAGATGTACATGACCATCGACCAGGCCCGGCAGGACCAGACCGCCGCGCGCATCGATGCGCGGCTTTTCCGTTGAAACGCCCTCACCCACGGCTGGACCGATCGCGGCAATGGCATGGCCAGCAATAACGATATCGACCGGCTCACCGAGACCATTGCGGGCATTGAAAACGACGAGGGTGGCGCTCATGGAAGGATCGGCTTTCCAACAGACGGGCAAACAGACAGATAAAATGCGGGTCGGATCATGGCGTATTTCCTGGCCGAACACGAGGTTTAAAGCAAAGTCAGGATTGCGGTAATTTGGTGTTCCGTGTCAGGCTTGGACTTGATTATTCCCCGCCTCTTGCCGGAACGTACCCATGCCCTCGTCATCTCACCCAACTTCCCAAACGACACACGCTGCTTCTGGCCCTGACACTGGAATGGTCACCAGCCCGCATCCGCTGGCAAGCGCCGCCGGATTGGCCGTTCTGGAGCGCGGCGGCACGGCAGCGGAAGCGGCCATCGCCATGGCCAGCACCATTGCCGTCGTCTACCCGCATTTCTGCGGCCTGGGCGGCGACTCGGTCTGGATTATGGCCGATAGGCAGGGCCGCCAGACCTGTTTTATTGGAATCGGTCAAGCAGCGGAAAAACTGCCTGATTTTACCGGCGACAGTATTCCGCTGCGCGGTCCGCTTTCAACCCTGACCACCGCCGCCACCGTCGATGCCTGGGAGGCCGTTCACCGCTATTCGGGGGAGTATTGGGGTGGAAAACAGCTGTTCGGCGATCTGTTGCAGGATGCCATTCATCATGCGCATCAGGGGTTTCCGGTTAGTCGCTCGCAAGGCTTCTGGCTCGATATGCGCAAGGACGTGCTTGGCGATTGGTCAGGCTTCATCAACCTGTTTTTCAACAATGGACGACCCTTTGCTCCGGGAGAGATCTTTCGCCAGCCAGAGCTTGCCCGCTCCCTGGAGGATATTGCCAGCCATGGCGCGCGCAGTTTTTACCAAGGCACGCTTGCCCAGCGCATCGCCGAGGGGCTTCGGGCTGCCGGCTCGCCAATCACCCTTGCCGATCTGGCAGCAACACACACGCGGCAGGTGGAACCGGCGCGCCTATCCTATCGCGGGCTGGAGCTTCTCGCGCCACCGCCGCCGACACAAGGGATATCCACTCTTACGATCATGGGCATTCTCCAGCATTTCGACCTTTCCGCCCTCACCCCTGGCAGTGCGCAGCATCTTCATCTGGTCGTCGAGGCGGTGAAACAAGCTTTCCTGACCCGCGACCAGATCGCCGATCCGGATTTTTCCGATCAACCCGTGCAGCAATGGCTGTCGGCAGAACAATTGCAAAAGGCCGCCAGGGCCATCAATCCAGACCGGGCGCTGGCCTGGCCTCATCCCTACCGAACAGGGGACACGGTGTTCTTCGGCGCAACTGACGCTGCGGGCCAAAGCGTCAGCACGTTGCAAAGCACTTATTTCGACTGGGGCAGCGGCGTTGTCGTCGGCGATACCGGCATTCTCTGGCAAAACCGAGGTGCGGCCTTCTCCCTCGATCCACAAAGCCCCAATTGCCTGCAACCGGGCAAAAGACCGTTCTACACCCTCAACCCCGGACTTGCCCTGCGCGACGGCGAACCGGCGCTGATCTACGGCACCCAGGGTGCGGACGGCCAGCCACAGACCCTGGCCATGCTGCTGACACGGCTGATCGATTATGCCCAGCCTCCTGCCCAGGCGCTGGCCGGACCACGATTTCTCCTGGGAAAAACGTTTTCCGACAGCCGCGACAGTTTGAAAATTGAGGAAGACTGCGGCCAGGCCGTGCTCGATACGCTGGCCGATCTCGGCCATCAGCTCGCACCCATTGAGCCGCAAAGTCCAATCGCGGGCCAGGCAGGTGTCATCACCATCGCCCCGGATGGCAGTCTGGCAGGCGTTCACGACCCACGTGGCGAGGGTGTGGCGCTCATCGCGTATTGACCAATTGCATAGGGTCATTGATAGGTGATCGTTCGTCTTGATTTTCGCAAGCTGATGATTCATTTGAGAATTTTGCGCTACGCTCAAGGCGAGAATGTAGCAGCATCTCCGAGCCTTGGGACGAGAGCATCCGACAACGATTTGGGACAGAATTGCGGAAACGACTGTTGCGCAAGCAAGATCCTATAGCATCGAACCGGCTTCGGTTTTTACACGATGCTATAGGATACCCAACCGAAAAGGGGGGCTGTTTTCGGTTAGCCCTGTTTTCATCCATCTGGAGATGTGTCAACGACTTTTACGTTTTCTAACAAAATTCAGAGAATTTCAGTGTCTCGCAGAAACAGTGAAACTCTCTATCTATTTGTTTTTACGCATTTTCGGACAAACACGCAAAGGCCAAGCTACCGCCCAGGTTTGCCGGTTTTTCCCTTGGTGCGTGTCTTGCGTTTCTGATCTCCGGCATCTTCGTAGGAACCGGCCCCGGATTTGGCGCGGATGATCGGACGGGGATCGTCCGTTTTGGCATCGCCGCTTTTCGGGCCGGGCTTTTCGGGAAGCTTGCCGGGAATAGGTTTTTCCGTCCGACCGACCGTCATTTCATCCAGGCTGTTCTTGCGAAACAGCGGCTTGGCCGTGTCCGTGCCGGGGCCCATGTCATCCAGGGATGGTTTGGCGAAATAGGAGCCGATGTCACTAGAATTGTCTGCTGCAACGCCAGCGGACTGGCCGGACCCGGCTTGCTCTTGCGCCCGGGCCGCTGCCTTTTCGCCGGGATCGCCCATGCTGGCCAGCTCGACCTCCTTCAAACGCTTGATTTCGTCGCGCAAACGAGCTGCGGTTTCGAAATCGAGGTCGGCGGCGGCATCCCGCATCTGTTTTTCCAGCGCCGAAAGATGGGCCTGGAGATTGTTGCCAACCAGATGACCACCAGCGGCAAAGCCTTTGCCGCTCGCCCCGGAAATATCGGCGCGGACATGGTCACGCTCGTAGACCGAATCGAGAATGTCGGAAATCTTCGCCTTGACCGATTCGGGCGTGATGCCGTGTTCAAGATTGTAAGCCACCTGCTTTTCCCGGCGACGCGACGTTTCGTCCATGGCGCGCCGCATGGAGCCAGTGATCTGGTCGGCGTAGAGAATGACCTTGCCATCGACATTACGCGCCGCGCGGCCAATCGTCTGGATCAGCGAAGTCTCGGAGCGCAGGAAGCCTTCCTTGTCGGCATCGAGAATGGCGACGAAGCCGCATTCGGGAATGTCCAGACCTTCGCGCAGCAGGTTGATACCAACCAGCACGTCGAAGGCGCCGAGCCTGAGATCGCGCAGGATTTCGATGCGTTCCAGCGTGTCGATATCCGAATGCATATAGCGCACCCGCACGCCCTGCTCGTGCAGATATTCCGTCAGATCCTCGGCCATGCGCTTGGTCAGCACCGTCACCAGCGTACGGTAGCCCTTCAGCGAGGTTTCCTTGATCTCACCCAGCACGTCATCGACCTGGGTCTTGGCGGAGCGCACTTCGACCGGCGGATCGATCAGGCCGGTCGGGCGAATGACCTGCTCGGCAAACACGCCGCCCGATTGTTCAAGCTCCCAACTGCCGGGTGTCGCCGAAACCGCGACGGTTGGCGGACGCATGGCGTCCCATTCCTCAAACCGCAGCGGCCGGTTATCCATGCAGGACGGCAGCCGGAAACCGTATTCGGCCAGCGTCGCCTTACGCCTGAAGTCGCCACGATACATGCCGCCAATCTGACTGACGGAGACATGGCTTTCATCGATAAACAACAAGGCGTTATCGGGAATATATTCGAACAGGGTCGGCGGCGGCTCGCCCGGCGCACGGCCTGTCAGATAGCGGGAATAGTTTTCAATGCCCGCACAGGAGCCAGTCGCTTCCATCATTTCGATATCGTAGCGGGTGCGCTGCTCCAACCTTTGCGCCTCCAGCAGACGCCCGCCCTTTTCCAGCTCGGCCAGCCGCTGCTTCAGCTCTTCCTTGATCGCCTTGATCGCCCCGTTCAGCGTCGGGCGCGGCGTGACATAGTGCGAATTGGCATAGATCTTCACCGATTTCATATCGCCGGTCTTGTGGCCAGTCAGCGGATCGAATTCGGTGATCGCATCGATTTCGTCGCCGAACATCGAAATGCGCCAGGCGGCATCCTCCAAGTGTGCGGGGAAGATTTCGATGGTATCGCCCCGCACCCGGAAAGAGCCGCGCACGAAATTGATGTCCTGCCGCTTGTATTGCTGCGCCACGAGGTCGGCCAGCAATTGCCGCTGGTCGATCCGGTCGCCGACCGACATCTGGAAGGTCATCGCCGTATAGGTTTCGACCGAGCCGATACCGTAGATGCAGGACACCGAGGCGACGATGATACAATCGTCCCGCTCAAGGATGGCGCGGGTGGCGGCGTGGCGCATACGGTCGATCTGTTCGTTGATCGAGCTTTCCTTCTCGATAAACGTATCCGAGCGCGGCACATAGGCTTCCGGCTGGTAGTAATCGTAGTAGGAAACGAAATATTCCACCGCATTGTCGGGAAAAAAATGTTTGAATTCCGAATAGAGCTGGGCCGCCAGCGTCTTGTTCGGCGCCAGAATCACTGCTGGCCGCTGAGTCGCCTCGATCACCTTGGCCATGGTGAAGGTCTTGCCGGAACCGGTCACGCCGAGCAGGACCTGACTGCGCTCCCCGGCATCGATGCCTTCCACCAGATCCTTGATCGCCGTTGGCTGGTCGCCCGCCGGTTGGTAGTCCGACACCATGCGGATCGGGATTCCCCCCTCGGACTTTTCCGGCCTGGCCGGGCGATGTGGCGCCCAGATCTTGCCACCCTTGAAAAGTGGATTGCCGCTTTCGATCAGCGCCGACAGCGCCTCCACGGTCGCCGTCACAGCGCCTGGGGCAAGGCTTTGCGCCTCTTCCAGCGACGTATCCATGCCAGACACCGGGTTAAGACCGGCAGCCGCGCGCGTGGCCGGATCGGAAGATGCGCCGATGGATACACCTCGGGAGGTGCGCATGGCGCTGCCGCCGTCTTCGCTCTTGGCCTTGGCGGTGCGACCGGCCTTTACGGGGTCGGCCCCGGTCTTGCTGCCCGTGCTTTTCTCAAGCGCTATCTTTTCGGCATGTCTGCGCGCTTCGATCTCGATCTTCTTACGGTGCTTGCCAGCCTTGGAGGCGAGTTCCCGTTGGCTTTCGATGCCTCCGGCTTCCGCTTCGGCTTCCAGCTGCTTCACCCAGTCCGCGACACTTCCGCTCAAGGGCGCTCCTTCGAAAGCAGCCTGTGGCGCCTCTTCAAACCCACCAGCGTAAGGCACCCCTGCCTCATCCTGCGATGGGTTATCATTGTTACGGACGGGAGATTTTTTCGGAGATCTGGCCATGGTCCGAATATGGATAAGACCGCAGTCAAAGTGAAGTGCGCCAGACGAAAATCAGAACAAAAAAGCAACAATTTCGCTAAAGTTTTTACCCATTCGCATTCTCGGAAAAACCAAGGGGTTATTTCCCTTGAGCGCCCTCCATCAGGCCACAGCGCGTCGTGATTTTTTCTCACTCAGTTGCTTTTTTTTAGAATCGAGCCATTTGGGCAGCATATCCGCAGGCATGGGCCGGGAGAAATAATAGCCCTGGCCTATCGTGCAGCCGATTTCGGTCAATGTCCTGGCATCCGCTATCGTTTCCACGCCCTCCGCCACGATATCGACGCCCAGGGCCCGGCCCAGACCGACCAGAGCGACAACCAGCGCCTTATTCTTTGGCGAACCGCTCATACCGGTGACGAAACTGCGGTCGATCTTCAACCGGGTGATCTTCAGGCTGATCAAATAGGCCAGGGACGAATAGCCCATGCCGAAATCATCCACCGTCAGCTTGTAGCCGCTGTTTTCAAGCCGGGTCAGTTGTTCACCGGCGACCGCCGGATCCAGAATGGTTTCCTCGGTAATCTCCACTTCAAGGAGATTGCGATTGACGCCATAGGCAGCGGTCATCCGGTCGAGCATGACAGATACGTCATAGAGCGCAAATTCACGCGGTGAAACGTTCAAGGCAACAGCCGTATCCGGCATGCCAAGCTCTTTCAGCCTGTTGAGCAGCCGGCAGATATTTTCCGTCACGAAACCAGTCAGCGCCTCACACATCTGCATGGCCTGGGCGGCGTTGACAATTTCAGGCGGAGCAATCGCCCCGAACTCCGGATGAAACCAGCGGACCAGGGCCTCGAAGCCAACAATCTTGCCGGTGGCAAGATTGATCTGCGGCTGAAACCAGGTCTCGAGCGAAGAATCACGAAGCGCCGCTGGCAGATCCTGCTCGATACGGCGCTGGCGATCGATGCGCTGTTTGATCTGATGATCGAATTCCCGCAATTGCCTGCGACCGTCCTGCTTGGCATCCGACAAAGCCATGCTGGCGCAGGTAAACAGACCGTCGCCATCTTCCGCATGGTCGGGAAAAAACGCAATCCCGGCGCTCAGACCGGGCGTGACCTGGGTGCCATGCACGATAATCGGAATCATCGACGCGGCGATCACGGTCTCAGCCAGCGCCCGGCAATCCTGGCGTACATCGCCGCTCCGCAACAGGATGGCAAACTCATCGCCGCTGATCCGGGCTGTGACGGCATCAGCGCCAGCGGCATTTTTCAACCTTTGCCCCAGGATCGCCAGGAACTGGTCTCCGCCGCGATGGCCAAAAGCATCGTTGAGCAGCTTGAACCGGTCGACATTGACCAATAACAGGCCAATTTCCCGGTTTCCAACTTTGGCGGCGGCGATTTCCCCTGCGAGCCGTCCATTGAAATAGATCCTGTTGAACAGCCCCGTCACGGGATCGCCGTTGGCCAAGACTTCCAGCCGCAAATTCTTGTGCTGAATATCTTCATTGGCAATGGTCAGCGATTGAGTCGCGGCCTGGCTCCTCAGTTTGGCCATTTCGCTATCCAGAAAGGTCCTGTCTGCCTTCAACAGCAGATGAGACATGAAAATGGCCAATACCATGAAATTAAACGTGGAGATGGTCGCAATGATGCCGCCGTGAATCGCGAAATTCCACAATATCGCTAAAATCATCGGAATACAGTAGCTGAAGGCGACCTGACTGGTGCCGGCCTGGCGGAACATGGCTGTCGCCACCAGACCACCGACAACCACCAGAATAGACGCATTGCGGCCCAGCAAGTCCATATCGACCACCGCTATCGGCAGCAGAGCCCAGACAGCCCCTTGCACCAAGGCCGTGATGCACATCAGCCGAAGCACGTCATCCGGATTGGACAAGGCATATTGACGGTGCTGCAGATGGCGCGACAACAGGAAGCGGAATAGGGTTGCGGCAGCCAGCGCCATCATCCAACCGATAACGACGCTCACGTCATTCACCTCGGCCAGAAGTAGAATGGACGTGGATAGCCCAGCCATCACATTGTAAACTGCCGCCGCTCCACTGCCACGCAATGCCATGGACGCCCGAGCCTTATGGGCAGACGACAATAAAAATGCTTTTTGATCCGCAGTTTCTGAAAACAAGACTATCTCATTCTTCAAACTAGGCGCAATAATTGTTTTTTTCAGGAGCCTGCCGCTAAGATTGCGCTTTTCCGGTAAGAAATAATGAACAATGCAGTTAAAAATCGCACAACGCCTTATGATTAAGCATCGCTAAAAAAGATACGCGAAATATGCATGCTGTGGATGCACGAAGGTTCACTTTAGCCTTCTCACACTACTGCATAATTTTCACCTTAAACAGCAACCGATTTAATGTGATTACGCAACAGGAAAATACAAACGAGGGGAGATGGTCGAGCATGATGCAACGAAACGATCAAATTGATTATATCGAATTCAACGTGCGCGACATTTCGGCCTCAAAACAATTCTACGCCACGGCCTTTCGCTGGTCCTTTACCGATTACGGACCGGATTATACCGAATTTAGCGATGGCCGGCTGAAAGGTGGATTGACCACGACCGCTCCGGTTTCAGCGACCGGCGGGCCGCTGGTCATCCTGTTTGCCAATGATCTGGAAAAGGCCGTGAGCAGCGTTGAAAGCGCCGGCGGCACGATCATCCGCCCGATCTTTTCCTTTCCCGGCGGTCGGCGGTTCCACTTCCGCGACCTGGATGGCTATGAGCTGGCGGTCTGGTCGGACAGTCTCTAGCAACGGGCATAAAGCTGAAACTCGGCTGATGCTGCACCTGGCCAGCCTTCGTCCAACCAGGTTTAAGACAAACGAATACCAAGGTCACTGAAAATGGCAGTTGGTATTCCCATTGCATATATCTCAAGCGGTGCAAGCATCTGAGATATCTGCAATGCATTCAAGGCGAGGATGCGTGAGCACCTTCGCCTTGGTATAAAGTGAGCCGCCGGAACGGTTGCGCCCCGGCAGCTCTTCTCACTCGCCGCCGCCGAGTGAGTGGACATAGACAGTCAGTTCCTTGACCGTCGTATCGCCTAGACGCGCTGACCATCCCGGCATGACGCCATGCTTGGGATGAGCCACCTGCTGGATGATCTCCTGCTCGCCTTTGACCTTCAGCCAAATGGCATCGCCGAGATTGGGCGCACCGAGATCGCGATTGCCCTCGGCCTTTTCACCGTGGCAGGCAACGCAATTGTCCATGAACACCTGCTTTCCGGGCGCAACCAATGCGTCGTTGGACGGCTTGCCCGTCAGGCTGACGACATAGGCGGAGACCTGGCGGATTTCCTCGGGCTTCAGGATATCGGCAAAGGCCGGCATTTCCGACGTCCGGGTTTCCGGATCGCTCGTGTAGCGAATACCGTGTTGCAGCGTGGTGTAGATGGCATCCACACTGCCGCCCCACAGCCAGTCATCGTCGTTCAGGTTTGGATAGCCGGGGCCGCCAGCCGCACCAGACCCATGACAGGGGGTGCAATTGACCTTGAAGGCCGCAGCACCGCCAGCGGTGGCGAATTCGGTCAGATCCTTGTCGGCCAGGATATCCTTGATCGGCAGGGCCGCGATTTTGTCGGTGAACACCGATTGCGCCGCCTTGGCCTCTGCAAGCTCGGCGGTGACTGCGGCACGGTTGGTATAACCGAACAGGCCCTTGGTATTGGTGGAGAGCATCGGCCAGGCCGGATAGACCACCGTATAGCCAATCGCCCAGACGATAGTGGCGTAGAAGGTATAGACCCACCAGCGCGGCATAGGATTGTTCAGCTCGCGGATGCCGTCCCATTCATGGCCCGTGGTTTCGACACCGCTGATTTCATCAATGTGTTTGTCAGACATGATCAGTCCTCCCGCAAGGGGATAGAGGCAGCATCTTCCGCCCGCTCTTTGGCGCCCGGACGAAAGACGAAGAGAATGGCGCCCGCGAAGAACAGCAGCATGGCGAGCATGCCCCAGCTGTCAGCGAAATGGCGCATGGCCGTATAGATTTCGGTTCCTTCCATTACGCCCTCCTCAACGGTAGCCGGTTGCGTCGTCATATTTGGTGAAGTCCACCAAAGTGCCGATCATTTGCAGGTAGGCGATCAGCGCGTCCATTTCGGACAGGACCGCCGGGTTGCCGTCGAAATCGCCGACTTTCGCCTTGGGATAGCGGGCCAGCAATGCCGTGGTATCGGCATTCGGGTCTGCCTGGGCGGCCAGATCGGCCTTGGCATTGTCGATCATGTCCTGAGTATAGGGCACGCCGACTTCGCTGTTGACCTTCAGGTCCATGGAGACATTGGTGATCTTCAGCGGCGTCTCTTTCAGGAACGCATATTTCGGCATGATCGATTCCGGCACGACCGAGCGTGGATCGCTCAGGTGCTGGACATGCCAGTCATTCGAGTAGCGATCCCCGACACGGGCCAGATCTGGCCCGGTGCGCTTGGAACCCCATTGGAACGGATGGTCGTACATCGATTCCGCCGCCAGGGAGTAATGGCCGTAACGTTCCACTTCGTCACGGAACGGACGGATCATCTGGCTATGGCAGAGGTAACAGCCTTCGCGGATGTAGATGTCGCGACCGGCCAGCTCGAGCGGCGAGTAGGGCCGCATGCCCTCCACCTTTTCGATGGTGTTTTGCAGGTAGAACAGCGGCGCGATTTCAACGATACCGCCCACCGCAACCACCAGCAGCGAACCCAAAAGCAGCAGGCTGGCATTTTTTTCGATGATCTTATGTTTATCGAGAATGGACATGGTGCCCTCCTTACTCCGCCGGTTGCAGGACAGGCGCCATGGCCGAACCTGCAAGAGGCGCCTCGTTGCGCTGGTGGCCGAGAATGGTCATGGCGATATTCCAGGCCATGACCAGGCTGCCCGCGAGATAGAGCCCGCCGCCAACGGCGCGCATGACATAGTATGGGAACATGGCCTTGACGGTTTCCGCGAAGGAATAGACCAGGAAGCCCTGCGCATCGTATTCGCGCCACATCAGGCCCTGCTGAATACCGGCCACCCAGAGCACGGCGGCATAGACGACGATACCGAGCGTGGCGAGCCAGAAGTGCCAGTTGACCATCCGCATCGAATAGAGGCGGTCACGGTGCCAGAGCTTGGGCGTCAGGTAGTAGATCGCGCCGAAGGTGATCATGCCGACCCAGCCGAGAGCGCCGGAGTGAACGTGACCGATGGTCCATTCGGTATAGTGGCTAAGCGAATTGACCGTCTTGATCGACATCATCGGGCCTTCGAAGGTCGACATGCCGTAGAAGGCAATGGCCATCACCATCATCCGGATGATCGGATCGGTACGGATCTTGTCCCAGGCGCCCGAAAGCGTCATCAATCCGTTGATCATCCCGCCCCAGGACGGCATCCACAGCATGATCGAGAACACCATGCCCAGCGTCTGCGCCCAATCGGGCAGCGCGGTATAATGCAGGTGATGCGGACCGGCCCAGATATACATGAAGATCAGCGCCCAGAAGTGGATGATCGACAGCCGGTAGGAATAGACCGGGCGACCGGCCTGCTTGGGCACGAAATAGTACATCATGCCGAGGAAGCCCGCCGTCAGGAAGAAGCCGACGGCATTATGTCCGTACCACCACTGCGTCAGCGCATCCTGCACACCGGAGAAGGCCGAATAGCTCTTGACGCCGAGGAAGGAGACCGGAATCGCCAGGTTATTGACGATATGCAGCATGGCGATGGTGACGATGAAGGCCAGGTAGAACCAGTTGGCCACATAGATATGCGGCTCCTTGCGGGTCAGGATCGTGCCGAGGAAGGCAATGAGATACCCCACCCAGACAACCGTCAGCCAAAGATCGACATACCATTCAGGTTCCGCATATTCACGGCCCTGGGTGATCCCAAGCAGATAGCCGGTGGCAGCCATGACGATGAAGAAGTTATAGCCCCAGAACACGAACCAGCCGAGCGTGCCGCCGAACAACCGGCTGCGACACGTGCGCTGCACCACATAAAACGACGTAATGATCAGGGCATTGCCGCCAAAGGCAAAAATCACGGCCGAGGTGTGC
The DNA here is from genome assembly GCF_037039395.1 of Agrobacterium vitis. NCBI lineage: Bacteria > Pseudomonadati > Pseudomonadota > Alphaproteobacteria > Hyphomicrobiales > Rhizobiaceae > Gillisella > Gillisella vitis. The sequence continues at coordinate 3,825,435 of NZ_CP146242.1, forward strand.
AATGGCCGCAGCCGCCCGAAATTCAGCCAGGGGCCGAAATTCAGATCAGGGAAGGCCAGTTGCAGGGCGATGACCAGCCCGACAAGAAAGCCGATCACACCCCAGAACACCGTGGCGATGACGCCATAGCGGATGACCTCGTCGAAATATTCCGACTTGGGTTGCGCCGCAGCCCGGCTGGAGACCCCAGCCGCCGCCGGTGCAAACCGGATATGGCGCAGCATGACGACCGTGCCGCCCAGCAATACGAAAAAGGCCACCCACATATGGGCGGCAAACAGGCTGTCATAGGCGAAACCCGCCCCGAGCAGCGCGGCAAAGGCCAGAATGGCCAAAACCATGGTTTCGAAAGTATAATTCATTGTTGGCATCCCCCAACGGCTTTGTGTCGGCACGGCCCCTCCTTAAGGGAAGGGTTCCGCCCTGATTTGTGGTTTGCGCAGTCGCTCCATGAAAAAAGCCATTCCGTTTCCGGGACGTTTTTCTGACAGCGCCAGAGTATTTCCAGCAAAAGTACGTAAAAACAGCGAGATAGAGCGTCTTTCATTTCGAGGAGTTCAGTATTGCTCACCACGCCATGCCGCCTGCCGGATGGATAGACTTCTGCGTCGAGTCTCTGTTTGACATTCCGCAGCCTCTGCAACCTTGATTCAAATCAAGGCAGCCCATGCAAAGGCCGCGATATATGAAGGACGGCAATGGCATTGTGTCGCAGGCATCGGATATCCGATGCGGAGACATTGCGAACCGGCAGTTGCGGCGAAACACCGGAGGGCCTGAAAGGGTCTTTGGCGTTTCCCAAGTGACCCTTTCAATGCGCGTTGCGCATCCTGATCGGGAAACGGTCTTCAAGGCGGGATTTTTCGCGCCCTTGCACGATGCCGCATTGCCAAGTTCAGAGCCCGGCGCTGCGACCGACACCCATGGCTCTTTGAAAATGGCCCTGGCATTTCATTTCCGGACATCTCAAGCCTTTGATGCATTTGAGATATTCGACATTCGTGCAGGCCGGAGATGTGGCTCACACCTTCGCGCTTGTCAGTAACGCCCTACGCATGTGCCGGGCCGGCAAAAGAAGGAGATGCGGAATGCAGAGCAGTTTGGACAAGACGGGTTTTCCGAAGACCAGAGACGCTCGGCCCCTTGCTTTGCCGCCATGTGAGACCAGTCTGGAATGGCTGCAACATGCCCATGGGGAGCAAATGGCGCTATGCGCCGAGCTGGAAGAGATCGCCGATTCGCTGCCGAACAATATCAACCGGCAGAAATGCATCTACGCGGCCAAGGCGCTGACCCCGCTGATCAAGGGCGTCCACCACTATGAGGAAAGCATCCTGTTTCCCTGGCTCGAAACATCGACACGCAGCAGCATCGGCATCCACGAAACGCTGAACCGATTGCGCTTCGAACATTGCGAAGACGAGTGTTTTGCCGAGGAACTGACGGATGCCTTGCTCAAACTCGGCGGCGGTCGTGAAGTCAATATGGAGGCCGTGGGCTATATGCTGCGTGGCTTCTTTGAAGGGCTGCGACGCCATATCGCCTTCGAGAGAGAACATATCCTCTGCCAGATCGGTGAAGCCCAGCTATCCTGACGGCTAAGCTTTCGCCGTTGATCACAACGCTGACGGCGCGGCACTCTTTGGTCAATAAAAACCCGTCACTCCATGAACTGCCCCCGGAAAGGTTGATGTCCAACTTCCGGGGGCAGTTCATGGAGTGACGGGATCAGACTGCTGACAAAGCCCGCATTTATCCTCAACGTCGTGCTCGGCCTTGTGCCGAGCATCTAAGCACAGCAATTTAATCCAATAACGTCAATGGCTTATTGATCGGCAGCAGGCACTCGGGGCAAGCCCGAGGGTGACGAAATGCAGAGATCGGGGTTTATCAATAAACCGAAGCCGTCACCCTTGCGGTGACGGCTTTTTGGTTTGAGCCTAAACGATCAGGCCTTGATTGATCTCAAGTCTCGATTTCAGGCGCCGACGGATCTCAGGCGCTTCTCATCGCGCCCGCCCTTCATCCGCTCGGCCAGAAGGAAGGCCAATTCCAGCGCCTGGTCCGCATTGAGACGCGGGTCGCAATGCGTATGATAGCGATCCTGCAAATCCTCAGCGGAAACAGCCCGTGCGCCGCCGGTGCATTCGGTGACGTCGTTGCCGGTCATCTCGATATGGATACCGCCCGGATGCGAGCCTTCGGCGCGGTGGATCTGGAAGAAGCTTTCCACTTCCGACAGGACACGGTCGAAAGGCCGGGTCTTGTAGTGGTTGAGCGTGATGGTGTTGCCATGCATCGGATCGCAGGACCATACGACCTTGCGCCCTTCCCGCTCGACTGCGCGGATCAGGCGCGGCAGATGGTCGGCAACCTTGTCGTGGCCAAAACGGCAGATCAGCGTCAAACGACCTGCTTCATTCTGCGGATTGAGAATGTCGATCAGGTTGAGAAGATCGTCCGCCTGAAGCGACGGTCCGCATTTGAGACCCAGCGGATTCTTGATGCCGCGGCAATATTCGATATGGGCATGATCGGCCTGACGGGTACGGTCGCCAATCCAGATCATGTGGCCTGATGTGGCGTAATGATCGCCAGATGTCGAATCGACGCGGGTCAGCGCCTCTTCATAGCCGAGAAGCAGCGCTTCATGGCTGGTGAAGAAATCGGTTTCGCGCAGGCTGGCATTGGTTTCCGCCGTGATGCCGACTGCCTTCATGAAATCCATGGTCTCGGAAATCCGGTCGGCCAGCTTGCGGTAACGCTCGGCCTGCGGGCTGTCCTTGACGAAGCCCAGCATCCATTGATGAACGTTTTCGAGATTGGCATAGCCACCCATGGCGAAAGCGCGCAGCAGGTTCAGCGTCGCGGCTGACTGGCGATAGGCCATCAACTGACGATGCGGATCGGGAACACGAGACGCTTCGGTGAAATCGATGCCATTGATGATATCGCCGCGGTAGCTCGGCAACTCGACATCGCCCTGACGCTCGAAATCCGACGAGCGCGGCTTGGCGAACTGGCCAGCGATGCGGCCGACCTTGACGACCGGAAGCTGGGCGCCAAAGGTCAGTACGACGGCCATCTGCAGGAAGGCGCGGAAGAAGTCGCGGATCGTGTCGGCGCCGTGTTCGGCAAAGCTTTCGGCACAATCGCCGCCCTGAAGCAGGAAGCCGTTGCCATCAGCCACATTGGCAAGCGCCTTTTTCAACCGGCGCGCTTCACCAGCAAAGACCAGCGGCGGATAAGTGGCCAGCTTTTTCTCTGCTGCGGCCAATGCGGCCTGATCCGGATAGGCCGGAGCCTGCTTGATCGGCTTCTGCCTCCAACTTGTCGGGGTCCAATTCTGCGCCATCGTCTTCACCTAAACAAAACGCGGCCATGCCTGCGGGCCGCTCGGATTGGCGGCTTATAAACGCTTAATGGAAGCTTGAAAAGCAATACCTTGCTGTCAAATTGGCCTTCCATAGGTGAAAACCACTCTGGAAGGATTTTGGACAACAGGGAAGCAGTAACTGCCTCCCTGTATATTGAAGGGGAGCGGTGGTTTTCACAGTCTGTTCAAGAATTGCTGTTGGCGTGGCGAAAATGGTGGTTTCGAGAACCGGAGCGGAGCGTACTTAGCGTACGTGAGCACCGGAAGCGCAGAAATTGCCTTTTGCAGCCCGCCAGCGGCTATTCTTGGATAGGCTGTCAGACCCGCTCGCCGTTCCTGATCCGATAGCTCGGGTTATACATGGTGACCAGTTCCTCCGACGCGGTCGGATGCACGGCCATGGTGCGATCAAAATCGTCCTTGGTGCAGCCGGCCTTGAGGGTAATTCCGAGCAATTGCGCCATTTCGCCGGCGTCATGGCCAAGAATATGCGCGCCAACCACTTTTCGGTCAGCCGCATTGACGATCAGTTTCATGATCACTTTCTCGGTGCGGCCCGATAGCGTCGCCTTCATCGGGCGGAACTCAGCCTTGTAGACCTCGATCTCCGCGAACTTGCGGGCCGCCTCCTCCTCGGTCATGCCGACCGTGCCGATTTCCGGCTGCGAAAAGACCGCCGTGGCGATCAGGTCGTGATCCGGCGAGGTCGGATTGTTCTTGTATTCCGTCTCGATGAAACACATGGCCTCATGGATTGCCACCGGCGTCAGTTGCACCCGGTCCGTCACGTCACCCAGTGCAAAAATACCCGGCACGTTGGTGCGTGAATATTGATCGACGATGATGGCGCCGCGCTCATTGACAGCGACGCCCGCCGTCTCGAGACCAAGGCCCTTGGTATAGGGATCGCGGCCCAAAGCCAGCATGACCGTTTCAGTGGAAATCACCCCATTGTTTCGGGTACGGACGGAAAGACCGCCTGCGGCCATCTTCTCGACTTCCTCCATCACATCCGTGCAGAGAATACGAATACCCTTGGCTTCCATGGCCTGGTGTAGGCCACGGCGGATATCCTGGTCGAAGCGCGACAGGATTTCCTTGCCACGATAGATCAGCGTCGTATCGACACCGAGACCATGGAAGATATTGGCGAATTCCACAGCGATATAACCGCCACCGGCAATCACGATGGAGCGAGGCAGCGCCTCCAGATGGAAGGCTTCATTGGAGGTGATGCACAGTTCATGCCCCGGCAAGGAGGCATGTGCATTGGCAGAGCCGCCGACCGCAATGATGATCCGCTCGGCGGTCACTTCGCGTCCGCTCGCCAGCAGACGGACGCGGTTGGGGCCGGTCAGTTCCGCCCGGCTCTCAATCAGTTCCGCACCGGCGCTGTTGAGGCCCTTTCTGTACAGGCCTTCCAGACGTTCGATTTCCTGGTCCTTGGCGGCGATCAGCTTTTTCCAGTCGAATCGGCTTTCGCCCACCGTCCAGCCAAATCCCGCCGCATCTTCGAAATGCTCGTGAAACTGCGATGCATAAACGAACAGCTTTTTCGGCACGCAGCCCCTGATGACGCAGGTGCCACCAAACCGGTATTCCTCGGCAATCGCCACCCGCTTGCCCATGGATGCCGCAAGCCGGGCGCTACGCACACCGCCGGAGCCGCCGCCGATGACGAACAGATCATAATCGAATGATGACATGGAAAACTCCCGCAAGACGGACGGCCAAAGCGTCCCTCGAAAATTTCAGTGGATCGACCGGACTGCAAAAGAAGGATGACCGCTGACAAAAACCGCTACGATATCCATCCCCTATGGCATCCCTATATGGGGATAGATGAGACCGACGACAAACAGCCTGTCGACCGGATCATTTCTGACCGGCCTGACGATAAAGCCCGGAACCAGGTCCGGGCTTTTCTTTGATCGGTGTTCTCAGATCAAGGCTTGGGGGCAGGTGCTGGAGCAGCAGGCGCCGGAGCCGGATCGGAAGCAGGCATCTGCGCCTTCAGCTGTGCACCGGCCACCTTGACCAGCGCATCATTGGTGTTCTTTTCCAGGTCACGCGCCACACCGGCGGCCCAGATATCGGCGGACTTGCCGAGCTCACGATTGGCGACCGGCTGGTCCTTGATCAGCTTCTTGCCAGCCGGGCTGGAGAAGAAAGCCGCAATCTGCTTCAGCTCTTCCTGGGTGAACGCCTTGGCATAAACCGTTGCCGCTTCCTTTTCGAGATCACCACGGCGTGCAGCCAGCGCGATAGCCTGCTGGTCGACCGTCTTGTCGATCTGGTCTTCAAGGTTAGGATAAGCCTGGATGAGCTGTGCCTTCAACCGAGCGGCAACATTCGGCAGGATATTGTCGAATACATTGGTGACGCCCAGCGCAGTGATAGCCTGACGGGCGGTATCGATCTGCGCATCCGTCACATCCTGCGCGCGAGCGGCCGGACCAGCCAGAAGCGAAGCTGCGATAACCACACCGGCAACCATGTGACCGAGATTAAGGCGACCGAGACCCTGATATTTGCTCATAAAACTCATGCTCCTGTTTGTGTCCCCAGCGCTCGCCTCCAACGGCAGCGCGCTGAATTGTCATATTGGTATTATCGATGCGCATGGCCTCAGCATAAACGTGCTCCAGACCATGGCCATCAGGCTATCAAGCCGCGTCAATCACGCCACAGGCTCGATCACCCGCGCACCATCAGAGCCAGCCACCACGGCCAGCGATGCCATGCCGATGAACAGACCGTGCTCCACCACCCCGGGTATAGCATGCAATGCCTGAGAAAGGGCCACTGCATCAGGAATGCGGCCAAAAGAAGCATCGAGAATATAATGCCCGCCATCCGTCATAAACAGATCGTCGCCAGACATGCGCAGGCCAATCGTCCCCGACAGGCCCAGTTTGGCGGCGGCCTTTTCGATGGAGATCCGGGTTGCAATGCCACCAAATCCATTGATCTCGATGGGCAGCGGATAAGCGCCCAGCGTCTCCACCAGCTTTGTTTCGTCGGCAATGACGATCACCCGCGACGACGCAGCAGCGACGATCTTTTCGCGCAGCAGCGCTCCACCGCCGCCCTTGATCAGGGTCAGGTGACGATCAAGCTCATCGGCGCCATCGATGGTCAGGTCCAGTTCCGGCAATTCATCGAGCGACATCAGCGGCACGCCCAGTTCCAGGCAAAGCCTTGCGGTGCGCTCCGACGTTGGCACGCCTTGAACCTTGAAACCGTCGGCGACCTTTTCAGCCAGCAACCGCACGAACTCCTCGGCGGTCGAACCGGTACCGATGCCGAGCCGCATCCCATTTTCGACATAAGACAAAGCCAGTTCTGCGGCTTTGATCTTCATTTGACGAACGTCCATGCTGCCCGCAACTCCTCTTGCAACACTCGGCCAAGGCCTTTCGAAACTGCCGGTCAATGCAGCAAACCTTGCTGGTTTGCCAAGCATTCCGCAGAAAGTTCTCGCTGTTTACACGGGTCGCAAGCCAAACGAAAGCCCCTTTCGACGCCTTCCAAACTTGCATTTCGCCCTGAAAAACCTTAGCCCTGCCCGCCGAAACCCAAGGTTTTAAGTGCAATCCATGGAAAGTTAGCCCGTGTCCCCAGCAATTAACGCCGCCCCCGCCACAGTCGTCTTCGACCTGGATGGAACCCTTGTCGATACGGCAGAGGACCTCGTGGCCAGCCTCAACCATACCATTGCCGCTGCCGATCTCGCGCCGCTGGAGGCCGATGACCTCAACCATCTGGTCGGACACGGTGCGCGGGTGATGATCGAGCGGGCCTTCAGCCTGCGCGGCAGGCCGATTTCCGAGGTTGAATTCCAGCCCCTGCTTGAACGGTTCATCGACCATTACAAGGACCATATGCCCGGCAAAAGCCAGCCCTATCCCGGCCTGCTGGACGCCCTGGAACGGCTCGACACGGCGGGCCACCGGCTGGCGGTCTGCACCAACAAGATGGAGGGCCTCGCCCGGCCACTGCTCGAAGGTTTAAACCTGACGGCGCGGTTCACGGCCATTACCGGCGGCGATACATTCGATGTGCGCAAGCCCGATGCCGGCCATCTGCTCGGCACCATCGCCAAGGCTGGCGGCGACCCGCGCCGGGCTATCATGGTCGGCGATAGCCGCAACGATATTCTGGTGGCGCGCAATGCCGGTATCCCCTCCATTGCCGTGCCTTTCGGCTATTCGGACGTACCGGTCGCCGACCTCGGACCCGATGTGATCATCACGCATTTCAATGAATTGACCTTGGAACTGGTCGACAGGCTTCTCAACAAGGCCAACTGAAATCCCAAAACATAAAAGGCCCGGATCGACCGGGCCTTTTGCTTATATGCCTTGCTTAGATTTTGTCAGCTTTGCACACCGCGCGCGGTCGACGTCACATCGAAGGCCTTGCGGGTCGCTTCATCGCGGCCATAGACGTCGTCGTAATAGCGGACGACCCCATCCTTATCCGGCCAGGCGGTGAAATAGGCGACATAAACAGGGAACTTCTGCGGCACCTGCACGGCGCGGTTCTGGCCGGAGGCAATCTGTGCATCGATGTCTTCGACTGTCGTACCCATCACGGCTGCGGCCATGACGCGCGGCTCGGCCAGACGCACACAGCCGTGGCTGAGCGCACGCATATCGCGTTTGAAGAAGCTCTTCGCCGGTGTGTCATGCATGTAGATGGCATGGGCATTCGGGAAAAGGATCTTCAGGTCGCCCAACGCATTGTCGCTGCTTGGCGGCTGGCGCACATCGACATCGCTGGTCGTGTACCAATCGACCTGCGAAGAGGCCACCTTGCGGCCCTTGTAGCTGACTTCATAGCCGAGACGGTCGAGATAGCTCGGGTCCTGGCGCAGCTTGGGCAGCATTTCATTGACGATGATCGACCGCGGAACGCCCCAATAAGGGTTGAATTCCACCGTTTGAATCATGTTCTGGAAGAAGAAGGTCTGGTGCTGGGGCGCTCCGACCACGACCTTCATGGCAATCTGCTGCTGGCGGTCGTTGAAATAATAGGCCTCGAAAGCCGGCTGGTTGATGAACACATAGCGCGGCCCCAGATCGGCAGGCAACCAGCGCAATTGCTCCATGGCAACCACGAGCTTTTCGATCTTCTCGGCATTGGAATGACCAACCATGGTGCGAACCGTTGCCTGGCCAATGACGCCGTCCGGCTTCAGGCCGCGTTCCTTCTGGTAGCTCTCGACCAGAGCCACCAGTTCCGGTGTGTAGTCCGGCGTGCCGGTGTAGTCGGTCAGCGTCAACGCATGCTCAGTCTTCAGCGCGTCGCTGCCATAGGTCTTGATGCCTTCGACGATATTGGCAAGCTCGGGATTGCTGCCGCCGGGCTTCAAGACGCCGGTCAGATTGATCTTGACGGGCTTGCTCTGCTGCTGATTGGCCTCTGCCACCAATTTGGCAAGCTCAGCCTTCAGCGCCTGGAATTGCGGATTGGCGGGATCGCGGCCATGCAGATAGGCAGCGATATCCGGGCTCGAATGCACCAGATCCAAGACCGGATCGAGATTGACAGTCTTGCGCTTGAAATCGTGATAGCCAGAAATGCGGTTCGGATCGAGCCTGCCGCGCACCGTGTCCTGAACATAGGTCAGGATCTTGGCCGACAGGTTGAGTTCGAAGGCCATCAGCGCCTGGCGGCGGGCGTCTTCGGGCATGGTGTCGAGACCATCAGGCACTTTCACCGCATAATCGGCTGGCTCAAGCCCGGCCGTATCAGCCGTTGCCAGGGCGGCAACCGCCGACTTTGCCTTGTCGGTGATGGCGGTATCGCTGGCCCAGATCAGCGCGCCCTTGTTGTTATAATAGTTTTCCACAGCCTGCGCCACGTCGGGCGTGGCTTCAACCTTGACCTGCGACATGGCGAGATGGGCGACGGCCAGGGCATGGTCTTCACCAAAAACCGGAATCGGCATGTCCGGTGCCTTGATGGAGATCGCACGCTTGCTCTCGGCCTTATAGGCATAATAGCGAGGTGCGGCGACCTTCTGGATCGGCTCTGGATCGCGCAATTGGGCCTGGGGAATGATTTCCGCCGGCGCTGGCTGGCGACGCTCCTCCGACCTGCCGCGCAGCAGATCCATCAGGGTCGTGGCGCTCGCCGTCTGCGGCAGGGCGGCCACAACCGTGGACGTGGTCAGGAGGACTGCAATCAGCGCCCGGTTCAGTGAAGGTTTCTGCAACTGCTTTCCCCATTCAGAAAGGTCAAGGTCGGGATTCGAAGTCGGTCCCCGAATATTAGCCGGTTCCCTAGCCGATTGCATCGGCTTTGGAAAGTTAACCATGCTAAAATGCTTGAAAAACAGAGGGTCAACTTTAAGTGACCGATCAGCGCGCAGCCATGGTTAACACGACGTCAAGGTTAAGCCGGGAATTGGTTAAAATTCAGTAACCGCAGATCCTTTCTTCCACCAAACTTTGATGACATTACCGCGACTGTACAACCGACCTGGCCTGTAACCGGGATGCTTTGACGCGGGCGCGAAAACATGTATCAAAGCGTCATGTTTTACGGCGACCGTCGTCGAGCCGGTCAACGGAGCCCCGGTCAACGGAGCAATTGCGTATTCAGACCCATCAGTTGGAGACACATCATGACTGCAACCCGTACCGAAACTGATACATTTGGCCCTATCGAGGTTGCCAGCGATCGATATTGGGGCGCGCAGGCGCAGCGCTCCCTGGGCAATTTCAAGATCGGCTGGGAAAAGCAGCCCCTGCCGGTGGTGCGGGCCCTGGGTATCGTCAAGCAGGCGGCGGCCCGCGCCAATATGGCGCTCGGCGGGCTGGACTCGACCCTCGGTGAAGCAATCATCAAGGCGGCGCAGGAGGTGATCGACGGCAAGCTCAACGATCATTTCCCGCTGGTAGTTTGGCAGACCGGCTCCGGCACGCAATCGAACATGAATGCCAATGAAGTGATTTCCAACAGGGCGATTGAAATGCTGGGCGGAGTGATGGGTTCGAAAAAGCCCGTTCACCCCAACGACCATGTCAATATGAGCCAGTCGTCCAACGACACCTATCCGACCGCCATGCACATCGCCTCGGCCGAATATGTCGTGCATCATCTGATTCCCGGCTTGAAGCATCTGCATGCGGCACTGGATGCCAAGGCCAAGGCTTTTGACCACATCATCAAGATCGGCCGCACCCATACCCAGGACGCGACGCCACTGACACTCGGCCAGGAATTTTCCGGCTATGCCGCACAGGTCGCCTCCTCCATCAAGCGGATCGAGCTGACGCTTCCAGGCCTTTATGAGCTGGCGCAGGGCGGCACCGCCGTCGGCACCGGGCTGAACGCCCCCATCGGCTTTGCCGAAAAGGTCGCCGAAGAAATTGCCGCGATCACCGGCCTGCCCTTCGTTACCGCGCCCAACAAATTCGAAGCGCTGGCCGCCCATGACGCCATGGTGTTTGCGCATGGAGCGATCAGTGCGGCGGCGGCGGCCTGCTTCAAGATCGCCAACGACATCCGCTTCCTCGGCTCCGGCCCGCGCGCGGGTCTTGGCGAACTGGCCCTGCCGGAAAACGAGCCTGGCTCCTCGATCATGCCCGGCAAGGTCAATCCAACCCAGTCGGAAGCCATGACCCAGGTCTGCGCCCATATCTTCGGCAACAATGCCGCCCTGACTTTTGCGGGCAGCCAGGGCCATTTCGAGCTGAATGTCTATAATCCGATGATGGCCTATAATTTCCTGCAATCGGTGCAACTGCTTGGCGACGCCGCCGTCTCCTTCACCGACAATTGCGTCGTCGGCATCGAGGCCCGCGAAGACAATATCAGGAAGGGCGTCGAAAACTCGCTGATGCTGGTGACGGCGCTGAACAGCAAGCTCGGCTACGACGCCTGCGCCAAGATCGCCAAAACTGCTCACAAGAACGGCACGACATTGCGTGAGGAAGCCGTGGGCGGCGGCTATCTGACCAATGAGGAGTTCGATCAGTATGTCCGGCCGGAACTGATGATCGGGCCGAAGTAAAAACTCTACTTGATTCGATTAGATGAGCCTCGCTATAAATTTGTAAAGCGGGGCTCAAATGTTTTTAGTATCTGACATAACAGCGAAAAGTGCTGTACGGATTGGAAGTATTTTTGTGCCGCCTTGCGCGGTCGAAAATAGGCTGCAATCAACTTGCAAACAAATTTTAGTACACACCAACCATCCTGAATATCCATACCAACTACTCGGAAGCATGACCTGTATAAAAATATATGACCGGTATTTTGGAGTCTGTACGGGTCATCAGATAAGTGAATCTCAATTCGAAAACACATCTATATTTATTTTTACAAAAAACCTCACCGTAACAGCAAGTAGGATATACACATTTGATTGCGATGAATCTGACTTATCAATTCGAATATTTGAATTTTCTGAAGCTGTTCTTGAAATGAAATCGATTTCAAACCAGTTCTTTGAAGTATCACCTGTATCAATTTGGCCGAATCAGGCGAGAGACCATTTTGCTATTTTTGGCTTTCCAAGCAAATTTCAAAAAGTGGATAGCACTTATGAAACAAAAACGGTGGTTGTTTCTGCAAAATACAACAGAAAAAGTAACTCTCCGTACACCCATGTGCTTGAGATAAAAGAAAATTTTGAATTAACTTCAGATGGCATGAGCGGAGGAACGGTCTATTATATGGCGGGCTATCCCGGGGATTACTTCATCGGGTGGGCCGGCATCGTTGTAAGGGGTGGAAATCCATCAAAATATTTATATTTTATAGAATCTGGTTTTATCTTGGAGAAAATTACGGAAGCTATATCGCAATAAGCTGCTAAACATCTGAATATTCGATTCACAAATCTACTTTAGAATCATTTGCAAACTGCGCTTCGCCGAACTAGACCAAATGCCGAAAATCCGTTTGGCAAAAAGGCTCCTTCGATGGCTGACGATCTCTTTCCCCTTGGCGAAGACACGACTCCCTACCGCAAACTGACCGCCGATTACGTCTCGGTGGAAACATTCAAGGGCCAGGACATTCTGGTGGTGGAGCCGGAGGGCCTCAGGCTTTTGGCCGAAACCGCGCTGTCCGACATCAACCACCTGCTGCGCCCCGGCCACCTGAAGCAGCTTGCCTCGATTCTCCAGGACCCGGAAGCCACCGACAATGACCGTTTCGTGGCCTATGACCTCCTGAAGAATGCCAATATCGCCGCCGGTGGTGTGTTGCCGATGTGCCAGGATACCGGCACCGCCATCGTCATGGGCAAAAAGGGCCGCCGCGTCTGGACGGACGGCGGCGATTATGAAGCCTTGGCCCGCGGCGTGCGCGACGCCTATGAAAAGCGTAACCTGCGCTACTCGCAGTTGGCACCGTTGAAGATGTTCGAGGAAAAGAACACCAAGACCAATCTGCCCGCCCAGATCGACCTCTATGAAGAGGGCGAGGATGCCTATAAATTCCTGTTCATGGCCAAGGGCGGCGGTTCGGCCAACAAGACCTTCCTTTACCAGGGCACGCCTTCGCTGCTCACCCATGACCGGATGATTGATTTCCTGAAGGACAAGATCCTGTCGCTCGGCACGGCAGCCTGTCCTCCCTATCATCTGGCGATCGTCATCGGCGGGCTTTCGGCGGAAATGAACCTGAAAACGGTCAAGCTCGCTTCGGCCCGCTATCTCGATGGACTGCCCACCGAAGGTTCCGAAAGCGGCCATGCCTTCCGCGACATCGAGATGGAGCAGGAAATCCACAAGCTGACGCAGTCGCTTGGCGTCGGCGCCCAGTTTGGCGGCAAATATTTCTGTCATGACGTGCGGGTCATCCGCCTGCCGCGTCATGGTGCCTCGCTGCCGATTGGCCTTGGTGTCTCCTGTTCCGCCGACCGTCAGGCGATGGGCAAGATTACCCGCGACGGGATCTTTATCGAGCAGTTGGAAACCGATCCGTCGAAATACATGCCTGACATCGACGAGGCCGCCCTCTCCTCCTCCACAGTCAGCATCGACCTTAACCAGCCGATGAGCGCCATCCTGGCCGAGCTGACCAAGCATCCCGTCAAGACCCGGCTGTCCTTGACCGGCACGATCATCGTCGCCCGCGATCTGGCGCATTCCAAGATCCGCGAACGGCTGGAAAATGGCGAAGGCATGCCGGACTACATGAAGAACCACCCGGTCTATTATGCCGGCCCGGCCAAAACGCCGGAAGGCTTTGCCTCCGGTTCCTTCGGGCCGACCACGGCTGGCCGCATGGATAGCTATGTCGACCAGTTCCAGTCGTTTGGCGGCTCGATGGTGATGTTGGCCAAGGGCAATCGCTCCCGCGCCGTGCGTGAAGCCTGCAAAACCCATGGTGGCTTCTATCTCGGCTCCATTGGCGGGCCTGCGGCCCGGCTTGCCCAGGACTGCATTCGCCATGTCGAAGTGCTGGAATATCCGGAATTGGGCATGGAAGCCGTCTGGAAGATCGAGGTTGAAAACTTCCCGGCCTTCATCGTGACCGACGACAAGGGCAATGACTTCTTCCAGGAATTCAATCTCTGAGCATTAGCCCAGGCGCGAAGGCAATTATTTGGCTTCGCGCCTGTACTTCAATATTTTACTCTGATTTTTCTATAATAAACGACAATCTTAAATTTCCCGGCATTCTTTACTTATCGCTTTAAATATTTACTCACCATTCAGCCCTAATCCTGAGCGAGGATTATCGGATGGGGCTGGCAGAATGAACACCGCAACATTGGCGCGATCGCAGGGGCTCGATATCGCAACGCAAATTTCCTTTGCGATGCGCTCGATGGGCATTTCGCCGCTGCCAAGAAATTACGAGCTGTTCTACGAGGCCTATATCGGCTCCAACCCGGTCCTGACCCGCAGGGTGACCGCGCTTGGAAGCCGGGCCACCCAGGATGACCTCGACCGGATTGCCGAGGAGTTTTTCGGCCACAATTCCAACCGCATTATCGAAAATGCCCATTCAAGGCTGGTTTCGGAACTGGACAATCTGCTGCGCCTGATGAAGCAGGAACAAAGCTCGCTGGAGACCTATAACAAGCTGCTGGATGAGACCTGCTCACGCATCAATGCCAAGAGCAGCGGCAGTGTCGATCTGCTGCGCAATGCAATCGCCCTTTTGACGCGAGCAACAGACGATACGCTGGCCCATGGCGAAAAGACCGCCGAAAGCTTTACTCAGAAATCCGTTGAAATGGATGCCGTGCGGCGTGAACTGGACGAATACAAGCGGATCGCCAATACCGATTCTCTGACCCGGCTTGCCAATCGCCGCGCCTTCGATGAGCGGATGGCCGGACTGTTCAACTATCCCTCGACACTGACGACAACGTCGCTCATGCTGATCGATATCGACCATTTCAAGAAGATCAACGACACCTTCGGCCATCCGGTCGGCGACAAGATCCTGGCGACCGTTGCCGGTGTCATCCGCGCCAATGCACCGCGTGATGCCTTCGTGGCACGGGCGGGTGGCGAGGAGTTCGCCATCATCGTCGAGGGCATGCCGGATACCGAAGTGTTCGGCCTGTGCGAACGCATCCGCACCAATCTGGAAAACACCCTGTTTCGCAATTCCCGCACCGGTGTCAATTACGGTCCGGTCACGGTCTCCATCGGCTTTGCCCTGGCCGCCAATTGCCAGGACCCCGGCGAACTTTACAGCCGCAGCGATATCGCCCTTTACTGCGCAAAGAATGCCGGTCGCAATTGCAGCAGGCCGTTTGAGCCGGGCATGCGCAAGGATTTTGCCAAGGGCTGGCTGATCTACAAGGGGTGAGACCTGATATAAAAGCACCTACACCGTATCGCGCGACAGGCCCTTTGCCTCCAGATCACGCAGATAATCCGCAAACTTCGTCTCACCAGTTTGCCCAAGCTCGCGCAGATAGGCCCAGGTGAAGATGCCGGTATCATGGCCGTCGTCAAAGCCGATCCGCACCGCATAATTTCCGGTTGGAATAAGTTTGGCAATCGCCACATTGCGCTTGCCGGGCACGGTAATTTTCTGGCCCGGACCATGGCCCTGTACCTCCGCGGACGGTGAAAGCACCCGGAGCATTTCCGCCGCCACACTGACGCTTTCCCCATTATCGAAAACCAGCGTCAAAAGCCGCCGATCCGGTGACACCCTGATTTCCTTCGGCCAAACTTCGCTCACCACATTCTCCCTGTCATATTTTAAAGTACCGCACGCAACACAATCCGAGGAAACCGCTTCGCACTTTTCGGTCTGATCATTTTTCCATTCGCATCAGATGAACTTCCTTGCCGCTATTGCGGACGCAAAACCGCTTCGCACTTTTACTGCAATAGCTCGAAACCGCTTCGCACTTTTCGGTCTGATCGTTTTTCCATTCGCATCAGATGATCCGAAAACCGCTTCGCACTTTTCGGTCTGATGCTGTATCACCCGATTCAGTCCGATCCAACTTATTCCAGTCGTCCAGCCTGTTGCCTTGCTTGACGGATCGCAATGCGCGCACCAGATTAGTGAGCAATCATGGAGGTTCGCTTGGATTATGCCCCCCGCCTGCACCAGCCGGCGCCAAACTTGCAGGAAAATCAGACCTTGCAGGCCCATGCCGGTCTACAGCCAGCGCAGATGCCAGACAAAATGATAGACCCTTTCGGTCGGGCCGTGACCTATCTTCGGGTGTCGGTGACGGACCGGTGCGATTTCCGCTGCACCTATTGCATGGCGGAAAACATGACCTTTTTGCCGAAAAAGGACTTGCTGACACTGGAGGAACTGGACCGGCTCTGTAGTGCCTTCATCGCCAAGGGCGTGCGCAAGCTACGCCTGACCGGTGGTGAGCCGCTGGTGCGCAAGAACATCATGTTCCTGGTCCGCAGTCTGTCACGTCACTTGCAAAGCGGCGCGCTTGAGGAACTGACGCTGACCACCAATGGTTCGCAGCTCGCCCGCCACGCAGCCGAACTGGCCGACGCGGGGGTGCGCCGCATCAATGTCTCGCTGGATACGCTGGACGCGCAGAAATTCCGCACCATCACCCGCTGGGGTGATCTCTCTCAGGTCATGAAAGGTATCGATGCTGCCCAGGCGGCGGGTATCCACATCAAGATCAATGCAGTTGCCCTGAAAGGTTTCAACGAGGATGAACTTCCCGATCTGATGCGCTTTGCCCATGGCCGGGGCATGGATCTGACGCTGATTGAAACCATGCCGATGGGCGAAATCGACGAGGACCGCACCGACCGCTATTTGCCCCTTTCCGAGGTTCGGCAAGGATTGGCAGAGCATTTCACCCTCCAGGATCTCGACTATCAGACTGGCGGCCCAGCCCGTTATCTGCATGTCAAGGAAACCGGCGGCAGACTGGGTCTGATCACCCCCCTCACCCATAATTTCTGCGAGAGCTGCAACCGCGTTCGCCTTACCTGTACCGGCACGCTCTATATGTGTCTCGGCCAGAACGATGCAGCCGATCTTCGGGCCGCCTTGCGGGCCAGCGAGGATGACGCGCTGCTGGCTGCGGCCATTGATGAGGCAATCCTGCGCAAGCCCAAGGGCCATGATTTCATCATTGATCGCACCACCCGTCGCCCCGCCGTATCGCGCCATATGAGCGTCACCGGCGGTTAACAGGTATTTTCAAACCTTTGCATCTACTGGTTTTCTGGATAGAACACCGCATCAGCCCGGGCGATCTGTCCAGGCGGACTGTTTGGAAAGCTTTTATTCGATGGTGCTGACCCGAAATATGAAGGGCGCGATGTTCATGGCTGCGGCCATGGCCGGCTTCACCATCAACGACGCCCTGTCGAAATCGCTGACCGAGGTGATGAGCGTCGGGCAGATCATGCTGGTGCGCGGGGCGCTGACCACGCTTCTGGTCTATTGTATTGCCCTTCAGGCCCGCGCCGTAATTTCTCCCAGACTGCTCGCCAATCCTCTGATCATGACCCGCGTGCTGTGTGAGATTCTGGCCTCGATTACCTATCTCACGGCATTGTCTGCCATCCCGCTGGCCAATGCCGCCTCCATCCTGCAATCGCTGCCGCTCGCCGTCACGCTTGGTGCTGCGATATTTCTGCGCGAGCCGGTCGGCTGGCGGCGCTGGCTTGCCATTATCGCTGGCTTTATCGGGGTGATGATTATCATCCGGCCCGGCCCGGAAGGCTTTACCCTGTCGGCGCTCTACGTGCTGGGCAGCGTGTTTTTCGCCGCCACCCGTGATCTGGTGACGACACGAATCGACAGGGCAACGCCTTCCATCGTCATCACCCTGATGACCGCCGCTGGCAACGCACTGGCTGGCGCCGCGCTCATTCCGTTCCATGGTGGCTGGCAGCCGCTATCCCTCCCGTCTTTCGGGGTACTGATCTGTGCCGCTATCTTGATGTTCATTGGCTATCAATGCATCATTCTCGCCATGCGCACCGCAGACATTTCCTTCATCGCGCCCTTCCGCTATTCGGGCCTGCTCTGGGCCATCGGCCTTGGCATTCTTGTGTTCCATGAATGGCCTGACCCCTGGATGCTGCTGGGCATGGCCGTCGTGGTCGGATCGGGGCTGTATACGTTCCACCGCGAACGGCTGCGGAAAATCCGCGATGCCAGCGCGCTGCCGGTTTGAAGCAAGGGGACGCCATGGCACCCGCTGCAACACCAACCGACCTTCCCGGCGTCATTCTGGCTGGTGGACTGTCGCGCCGCATGGGCGCGGATAAGGCAACCACTATGCTGGCAGGCCTTACCCTGCTGGACCATGTGGCAAACCGGCTGTCACCTCAGGTCGGCAGTCTCGCCGTCAACAGCAACGATCCAACCCTTACCACCCACCTGCCCCGGTTCGGCGATGCGATCAGCGGTTACGCGGGGCCGCTGGCGGGCATTGCCAGTGCCATGGAATTTGCCCGGCAGGTCTCATCCTCCAGCCATGTGCTGGTCGCGCCCATCGATACGCCCTTCCTCCCGGCAGATCTGACGCAACGTCTGCTGTCTATGGCAGCCAACGACAAAACCGTCGTGCTGGCACGTTCGCTCGGACGGGTTCACCCGGTTGTCGGCCTCTGGCCGGTAGCGTTGAAAGAACCAATCGAGCATTGGCTGGGCCAGCCCGACAATCGAAAACTCATGCGCTTCCTTCAGGATCAACCGTGTATCGAGGTCGAATTTCAGGCCGTTGAAACCAAGCACGGCCCGCTTGACCCATTTTTCAACGTCAACAGCCCGGATGATCTGGCCCGGGCGGAAATCTATCTAGAGGCCCTGCCCGATGACATCAAATGATCGCGCCCCTCACAGGGTATTCGGCATTTCCGGCTGGAAGAATTCCGGCAAGACGGGGCTCACCGAGCGGCTGGTTGCCGAACTCACACAGCGCGGCTTCAGGATTTCAACAATCAAACACGCCCATCATGATTTCGACATCGACAAGCCCGGCGCCGATAGCTACCGGCACCGTCAGGCCGGTGCGGCGGAGGTCGCTATCGTCTCCGGCACGCGATTCGCCATCATGCATGAACTGCGGGGAAGCCCAGAGCCAAGCCTCGATGAAATTTTGTCTCGGCTATCTCCCTGCGATCTGGTGCTGATCGAAGCCTATAAACGCGAGGCAATCCCGAAAATCGAGGCGCGGCGTCTGGACGCAAAGAACGCCGCACCGCTTGCCCCTGATGATCCGCATATCATCGCCATCGCTGCCGATCATCAGATCAACGACATAGACCTGCCGGTCTTCGATCTCGATGACACGATAGCGATTGCCGATTTCATCGCCTCAGCAACCGGTCTTTCCTCATAAAAATGCCGCCGGATCGCTCCGGCGGCATGGATGATATCTGAGTTCTATCAATATTATCAGCGGGCCGCCTGCACGGGCCGCACCAGCGGCGTGACACGGCGAACGGTGACGCGCCGGTTCTGCTGTTCCGGCCCATAGGTCATCACCTTGAGGAATTGCTCGCCATAACCCTGCGTGATCATGTTTTCCGGCGGAATGCCGTAAACCTGGGTGAGAACATTGGCGACCGATTCGGCTCTGCGGTCAGACAGCACCAGGTTTGACTTTGCCGAACCAACGGCATCGGTATGGCCCTCGATCAGGAAGGTTTCGCCCGGATCGTCCTTCAGCACCCTCACTATGGCATCAGCGACCTTCTTCAAGGTACCGGCCTGGTTCATGGAAATATCGGCGCTGCCGGTGGCAAACGTCACGGTATCAAGATCGATGCGGCGCATCTTATCGCGGATACGGGCAGAGTTGCGAACCTCGTCAATCGTATAGACACGCTCGACGGGCTCTACCGGCGGCTGCTCCATGAACTTGTAATAATCGCGGTCGGGCGAGCTGCCGACATCGATGATATAGTCATTGAGCGGCACACGCAGGCGCATCGGCGGCAGGTCCGCACCCGGATCGCGGTAGACAACCCGGCGGTCGTCGTCAGCGCTGTAGAGATCCGGCGAATAGAACAGCACATATTCCTGGCCATTGGCATCGATTCGCGACCGCTGGATCAACTGGCCATAGCGATTGCGCAGGCTGACGATCCGATCGCCGTTTTCCTTGAAGACGGTGATGCGGACACGCTGGTGATCCACCTGCTCATAAACCGGTGGGCGGCCATACTGGGCAAAGCGGCGGTTATCGTCGCTGCGAATGACGATCTGGCCACCGTAATCCATCACCTCGCGGTCGTCGTCGAAGCTGCGCTCGACGCGGACGTCATCAGGATAGATGAATTGCGGCTGATCGCGCAGACGGCGTCCCTGATATTGATCGATGGATTCGATGCGGATATCCGGGCGCGGACGGTTGCCGTAATAGTCCTGCTGGGCCTGAGCATCGCTTTCGGGAATTGCATAGCGATCCTGATCGTCGGCCTGCTGACGCAGACGGCGCAACTGGTCTTCGGACATGCCGCGACGCCAGTTATTGTCCTTGTCGCTGTCGAGCACGGGCGCACCGCGATCCACCGGCAGAATGATGGTTTCATCGGTCTGCGACGGCTTGTCGGCCAAAGCCCGCAGCCGCTGCAATTCTTTCGGCGTAAATGGTGCCTGTTCCTGCGGCGGCAATTGCGGGCGCAATTGCTGATCGCTCACGGCACCACCAGGCGCTCCCGGAACTCCCGGGGCTCCTGCACGACCGGGTTGGCCAGGTTGGCCGTTCTGTCCAGGTTGACCGCCTAGCCCCGGCGCACCGCCTTTTCCACCTTGACCAGCCGTTCCTCCCTGACCAGGAAGACCGCCCTGCTCACGGGACTGCGTGGCATTCATTGGCGGCAACAGAGCCGGACGAGGCTTGCCAGCGTCATCATTACCGGGACCGGGCGGTGGCGGCATAGGTGCATCGGCGCGCGGTGTTGCAGGGGCGCCAGGCTGAACGGGGGGCTGGGACGCCTTTGGCGCACCCGGCGCCTCGGCAGGTGGCTTCTGCCCACCCGGCAGCGGCGGTTCGGCCATTGGAGGCGCTGGAGGCTTACCTGCTGGCGGATTGCCAGCAGGCGGCTCTACGGGTGCGTTGGGCGCAGCTGGCTTTACCTCAGATTCAGGCGTCGTTTTGGGTTCGGGCTTGGCTTGCGGTTCCGGTTCGGCTGGCCGCGGAGCTTGCGGCTTTTGGCCTCCCTGCGGCTGGCCTACCGGTGCCTGGCTTGCGGGAGCTTGGCCTTCCGCTTGCGGATTTGCGCGCTTCTGGCCTTCCGTGGCTTTTCCAGCCGGATCTTGTTCAGCAGGATTCGGGCCGGGCTTCTTGCCAGCCGGTCTCTGGTCTTCCGGTTTCATGGGCTGCCCTTCGCCCTTTGGCGCACCCGGTTGCGGCGTACCGGGCTGCGTTACAATGCTGCGGTCGCCAACAGGCGGCATAGGCGGCTGAGCGTCGTTCTTTTTCGGCCTGACCGGTTTTTCTTGAGGCTGGGGCTTTTCTTGAGGCTCAACCGGCGGCTCGGCCATTTTCGGCGGCGGAGCCTTTTGCGGCTCTATCGCTGGCTCCATCGGCTTTTCGTGTTTTTTCGGCGGTGGCGGCTCGGCGGATGGCGCCTCCATTCCGGCCGGAGGCTTTGGCCTGGTCTGTTGGGCTGGCGCTTCTTCCCGGGCAGGTGCTTCTACACGGGCAGGCGGGGCGGCCTCACTACGGGCGGGTGGCGCTTCAGGGCGCTTCTCTTCCTTCGGCGGTTTTGCTGCCTCTGGCGGGCGCTCCTCGCCGGGCTTGCCCTCTTCGGGCGGCCCCTTCTTTTTCTGCTTCGGCAGCTCTTCCGGCGGCGGCTCGGCCTGGGCCATCAGCACGATCCCGTGACCGTCAAGTGTCGTGCCAGCCGACATCGCCCGCATCCGGCCGGCAATATCCTGGCCTGGTGCGAGATTGTCGGAAGTATAAGAGGCGGCAAAGGATGGTGCGGCAACGAGATTTGCAAGTGCAATCAGCACCGATGCCGTTATCCTGGATTGTACTGCCATGGGTTTTCCTCGCAGTTGAGGCATTTTGCCTCGTTGTTCTTGAATTCGGTTTATTAACGACGTGCTTTTACACGCCGGATTCTAGGCAGGAAGATGGCTGGGTTGGAATGAACGAAGGGTGAATGACGTGTTCACGACATCAGGCGGGGGGTGGCGAGCTTTAGCAGTTGCAATTTGCGCAAAAACGGAAAAACTGACGAAACGTTCCGGCGAAAATTCAAAGAAATTGCCGGCGTCTGCGCCAGGGGGACCTTCCCATACCCTCCTGGTAACCAACAGAGAGGATCTCATGCGTATCTCGTCACGTTTTCTGGCCGCCGCCTCCCTTGCTGCCCTATCATTGTTTGCCGGTGGCGCCATGGCTGAAGAAAAGCTCGTTATCGGTACGGAAGGCGCCTATCCGCCCTACAATAACCTGGAAGCCGACGGTTCGCTGACCGGCTTCGACATCGATATCGCCAAGGCGCTTTGCGAGGAAATGAAGGTGACCTGCACCTTCAAGACCAATGATTGGGACGGGATCATCCCGGCCTTGCAGGCGAAGAAATTCGACGCCATCGTCGCGTCGATGTCGATCACGCCAGAGCGTCTGGAAAAGGTGGATTTCTCCAAGAAATACTACAACACCCCGCCAGCTATCGCCGTACCGAAGGATTCGCCGATCAAGAGTGTTGAAGACCTGAAGGGCAAGACCATCGGCGCGCAAAGCTCTACCACCCATGCCAATTATGCTGAAAAGCATATGGCCGATTCTGAGCTGAAACTTTACCCGACAGCCGATGAATATAAGCTGGACATCACCAATGGCCGCGTTGATGCTGTCATCGACGATGTCGTCGTGCTGACGCAATGGGTCAAAAGCGATGCGGGTGCCTGCTGCAAGATCCTAACGCCGCTGCCGATCGATGAGGTCATCAACGGTCCGGGTGCAGGCATCGCGGTGCGCAAGGGTGAAACCGCTCTGGCCGACCGCTTCACCAAGGCCATCGCCGCCATTCGCGCCAATGGCACCTACCAGAAGATCAACGCCAAATATTTCGATTTTGACGTTTACGGCGACAAATAAATCGGTTTAAGACGGCGTGATCCGGGTTTATCCCGGATCACGCACAACAGATAAAGCAAAAACATGCGGCGGAGACCGCAAGGGGAATTGGCTAAATGGGCGGACTCGCTTCCGCGCTCGACGCCTTCTGGGCGCTCGTTTCGCAGATTTTCGATCCCTTTTGCGGCAGCGCCGGGATCTTCACCTGGTTTGCATCCGGGACACTTCTGGCCTGCGGCGATGCGGGCTGGGGAGATGAAATCGGCTTCGGCTTCAAGGTCACCGTCACGCTGGCCGCAGCAACCCTGCCGTTCGGATTGGTGATTGGCTTCCTGATTGCCCTTGCCACCCAAAGCAGCGAGCGCATGCTGCGTCAGGCCGCCGCAATCTATACGACGATCTTTCGCGGCCTGCCCGAACTCCTGACGCTGTTCATCGTCTATTATGGCTCGCAGATCCTCATTCAGGCCGTCCTCGCCTCCATGGGCTTTGAGGAACGGATTGAAATCAACGCCTTTTTCGCAGGCATGATCGCGCTGGCTCTGGTGTTTTCGTCCTATTGTGCTGAGGTGCTGCAATCGGCCTTCCGGGCCATTCCCTCCGGCCAGTATGAGGCGGGCTTTGCCATCGGCCTGTCGCGCACCAAGACCATGTTGCTGGTGATCGTGCCGCAATTGATCCGCATCGCCCTGCCCGGCATCATCAATCTGTGGATGAACCTTTTAAAGGATACTGCGCTGGTCTCTGTCATCGGCCTTTCCGACATTATCCGCCAGACCGGCATTGCCGCCCGCGTCACCAAGGAAGCCTTCCTGTTTTATACGATTGCCTGTGCGCTTTATCTGGTGCTGGCAATCCTCTCCTCCATCGCCGTCGGCTATATCGAAAACTGGACGAAACAGTCGGGGGCGAACCGATGAGCCACAGTCTTGAACTGATTCCGCCGCGCCCAGCACCTCCAAGGCATGAGCATCGCGTTACCCCTGGCAGGGTATTGGGCGGATCTTTGCTGCTGGTCTGGGCTTTGCTTGGCCTTGGCCTGCTGGCGATGATGATCGGCAATTGGGACCAGGACAAATTCATCAAATACGGCCCGCGTTTTATCTCTGGCCTTGGGACGACGCTCAGCATCGTCGCCATCTCGATTGCGGCGGGCGCAGTCCTTTCCATCCCAATTGCCGTCGGGCGGATGTCGGAAAACCGTCTGGCCAATGCCGTGACCTATGCCTATGTCTATGTCTTTCGCGGTACGCCGCTGCTGGCGCAGGTGTTTCTGGTCTATTACGGCCTGGGCGGGTTCCGAACGGAATTTGAGGCTGTCGGTCTCTGGTGGTTCTTCCGCGATGCCTGGTATTGCGGGTTGCTGGCCCTGTCGCTGAATACGGCAGCCTATCAGGCTGAAATCCTGCGGGGCGCGATCCGCAGCGTCGGACGCGGCCAGCATGAAGGTGCTGCTTCGCTGGGGCTGCCGCGCGCTGTCACTTTCTGGAAAATCATTCTGCCGCAGGCGCTGATCGTCGCGCTCCGGCCTTACGGCAATGAAATCATCCTGATGGTCAAGGGCTCGGCCATTCTGTCGATCATCACCGTTCTCGATATGATGGGCGAGACCCGCTACGCCTTCTCGCGCACCTTCGACTACCAGACCTATCTCTGGGCGGCGATCTTCTATCTCGCCATTGTCGAAATCCTGCGCCATGGCTGGGCCGCCATCGAAAGACGGCTGACGCGCCATCTGAAGCGCTGACAAGCGCTTGGCAGCACTCATGGCAATACGCTGCTAACCATATGATTTTTATTTCGAAATGTCATTTATGACAGTTTTGTTAAGCCTCGATTAAGCCTCGCATGGAACCATCTTCCTATCGGACGAACCGATGCGCGACGGGCAGGTCGCACCTGTGCCGCCGGGATCAGAATGGGAACGAAACGAGGTTGCCATGAACACTGACATCAGGAATGACGACACACCTAAATCTGGCATGACTTCCGATATGGAAATGCTGCTGAAGGGCTATGGCATGACCACAGCGCAAATTCTCTACCGCATGCCGGATCACCAAAACCTGCTGCAAACCTTCGTCTGGCAGAATTACGATCTGGCCCCGGATTTTCCGGAGATGCGAGGTTTCCTGAAATTCTGGCAGGAAAAGCTGGATGGACCGTTGCATTCGGTACGCTATGTGCATCGCAAACTGATTGCTGCCAACGAATGGCGGGCGCTGAAAGGCGAATTCATCCTGCATTGACGGTCGGCCTTGGAGGGACAGCTGGCGATGTTGCCAAACGCGCCATGAGCCGGTAGACCCTCACGCCAATCGCCTGTTCTCGGCACCGACCATTGACTTTCAATGCCGGGCCGAGATCATGCGGATGGATTGAAATTTACGCCAGAGCCTGACGCCCGATCCGGTGCGCGGCGGCGTGATCTGAGGGCGACGCAATGGCGAAAATCGATGAAGAAAAGCTATCCGAGGCTTATAACCGGGCCTTGGCGCTTGAAAAGGCTGGCGATATCGACGCTGCGGTGAAAGCCTATCACGAGGTTCTGGAAATCGATCCGGAAGACCATGGCGGCGCTGCCGTCCGCCTTGCCTCGCTTGGCCGTGGTGAAACGCCGCCACGTGCCTCCGATGCCTATGTGGAAACGCTGTTTGACCAGCATGCCGAGGATTTCGAGGATATTCTCGTTGATCAGCTCGGCTACGCCGTGCCGGTCATCGTGCGCCAGCGCTTGCAGGAACTGAAGCTTGGCCCGTTCAAGCGCCTGCTGGATCTCGGCTGCGGCACCGGTCTGACGGGCGGCACCCTGCGTGACATGGTGGACGATATCACCGGCATCGATCTTTCGGAAAACATGGTCGAGATCGCCCATGAGAAAGACCTTTACGACACGCTTTACGTTGCCGAAGTCGAGGATTTCCTCGAGGACAATGACGAGGACCTGTTCGACCTGATCACTGCCACCGATGTTCTACCCTATCTTGGCGCGCTTGAGCCGCTGTTTTTCGGCGTGTCGGAAAATCTTATGCTGGGCGGCTATTTCATCTTCTCCTCGGAAACCATGGGCGAGGATGTGCCCTACAAGGTCGGCCCGCATCAGCGTTTCGTCCATGCGCAGACCTATATCCGCGAGCGGTTGGCCGCCACCGGCTTCGAGGTCATCGAAGTCACCGACATCAATGTGCGCATGCAGGATGGTGAGCCTTCGCCCGGCCATCTGGTGATCGCGCAATTGAAAACCTTGAACTGACCTGCTGCATAATTCTTTAAACCGAAATTGGTTTAAAGAGAAAATTATGCAGCAGATTTAAGGAGCTACAGCGAACCTTTGTGCGCCATATATGGCGCACGGCGCTGTAAAAGCCGCGAGGGCGAGATGACAGGACCAGAGCTTCATCCGCCCTTGCCGCCCTACCGAACTGGTCACCTGCCGGTCACGGGCGGCCACCGGATCTATTTCGAATGCAGCGGCAACCGTCAGGGCATCCCGGCCCTCATTCTGCATGGCGGCCCCGGCTCCGGCCTCTCTGAAACCACGCGCCGGTTCTTCGATCCAGAGCACTATCACATCATCCAGTTCGACCAGCGCCATTGCGGTCGCAGTCTTCCCTTTGCCGGCGATCCGGTGGTCGATCTCAGCACGAACACACTGCCGCATCTGCTTGAGGATATCGAAGCTTTGCGCCTCTACCTCGGCATTGAGCGCTGGCTTGTCATGGGTGGCTCCTGGGGGGCGACGCTGGCGCTCGCCTATGCCCAAGCGCACCGGGAGCAGGTTCTCGGAATGCTGCTGACCATGGTTGTCACGACAAGTGCTGCCGAAATCGAATGGATAACACGCGGCGTCGGACAGTTTTTTCCCGCAGAGCATGCGCGCTTTCTTGACCATCTTCCAAGGGATCAGCGAGACGGCGATCTCGCTACGGCCTATCACCGACTGCTGATCAATCCTGATAAAGAGATTCATGAAAAGGCCGCAAGTGCTTGGTGCACATGGGAATCTGCCACTCTCTCCATAAAGCCGGGCTATGTCCCACATGTCAGGTGGTCGGACGCCCGGTTTCGGCTGTGCTTTGCTCGGCTCGTCACCCATTACTGGTCGCATCGCGCCTGGTTGGCTGAGGGGGAAATCCTTCAGGGTATCAAGCTGTTGGATGGCATTCCTGCCATATTGATTCACGGTCGCCTCGATTTCGGCAGTCCCCTGAAGACCGCCTATGAGCTGCACCTTGCCTGGCGGGGCAGTCGCCTGATTGTCGTTGAAGATGGCGAACACAATATCAGCGTTCCGGGCATGACGGCTAAGGTCATCGAGACCCTGAAATTCCTTGCCCGCGAATTGAAAGCCTGAGCCATCATGCGGCCATCAGAAGAGGTTTCACCCAAAAACAACTTTTCCTGTGTGGCCGGCTGCGATACCTCTGGCGACACGCAATAAGCAACGGAGACTTAAGACATGGCCAAGGTGGCATTCATCGGATTGGGCGTCATGGGTTATCCCATGGCCGGACACCTGAAAGCGAAGGGCGGCCATGATGTGACGGTCTATAACCGCACCACGGCCAAGGCCGAAAGCTGGGTGGCCCAGCACGGCGGGGCGCTTGGCCTGACGCCGGCAGAGGCTGCGACCGGTGCTGATTTCGTCTTCACCTGCGTCGGCAATGACGATGACCTGCGTGCAGTCACCATTGGCGCCGATGGTGTTTTCGCGGGCATGAAACCCGGTGCGATATTGATCGACAACACCACCGCCTCAGCGGACGTGGCCCGGGAACTGTATGAGGCTGCAAAAGCCCAAGGCTTTGGCTTCATCGATGCGCCGGTGTCCGGCGGCCAGGCCGGGGCGGAAAATGGCGTGCTGACGGTGATGTGCGGCGGAGACGAGCCGGTGTTCGAACAGGCCCGTCCGGTGATCGAAGCCTATGCACGGATGATCGGCCTGATGGGCCCAGCGGGTTCCGGTCAATTGACCAAGATGATCAACCAGATCTGCATCGCCGGTATCGTGCAGGGCTTGGCGGAGGGGGTGCATTTCGGCAAGCGGGCCGGTCTCGACATTGAAAAAGTCATCGAGGTGATTTCCAAGGGCGCTGCCGGTTCGTGGCAGATGGAAAACCGCCACAAGACCATGGCCGTCGGCAAATATGATTTTGGCTTTGCCGTCGATTGGATGCGCAAGGATCTGGGCATCGTGCTGAACGAAGCCAAGACCAATGGCGCCACCCTGCCGCTGACAGCCCTGGTCGACCAATTTTACGGCGACGTGCAGAAGCTTGGCGGCAATCGCTGGGATACGTCATCCCTGCTAGCCCGGCTGGAAAAGTGATGAGATTTGGGGAGCCTGTCTATCGGGCTCCCCAGCCCCTTATTCCTCACCCGATTTGTTATTATCGAGCATCATGTAATCGAGCGGCAATTCGGTCGTGTATTTAATCTGCTCCATGGCGAAAGCCGAGGATACGTCGCGGATCTCGATCTTGGCGATCAGCCGCTTGTAGAAGGCGTCATAGGCGCCGATGTCAGGCACCACGACCCGCAGCAGGTAATCCACATCGCCGCTCATGCGATAGAATTCGACCACTTCGGGAAATTCCGCCACCACTTCGGAAAAACGCTTCAACCATTCAATCGAATGGGTATTGGTGCGCACCGAAACGAAGACCGTCACCTTGGTATTGACCTTGACCGGATCGAGCAGCGCCACGCGGCGCTTGATCACGCCATCCTCTTCCATCTTCTGGATACGCCGCCAACAGGGCGTGGTGGAAAGACCGACCTTCTTGGCGAGGTCAGCAACGGCAAGAGTGGAATCCTCCTGCAAAATACGCAGAATTTTACGGTCCAGACGATCCATGAGCGACACCATTGAAATTTTTTTCCGGTATAGCGCAATTTGGAGCAAACGAAAGCAAAATGCTTTCACCGCAGACAGTGATCCACTTGCTTTTTCAAGACAGGTAGCAATTCTGCCTCAAACCACGGATTGCGACGCAGCCAACCGCTGTTTCGCCAACTGGGATGTGGCAGTGGCAAAATTTTCGGCCCGGGCCGGTTGGTAAAAAACGATTCGCGCCAGCTTTCCACCGTGGCATGCAATGTTGGTTTTCGCTGGTCCCCCATGTGCCAGCGTTGCGCATATTGGCCAATGGCAAGCACCAGCTCCACCTGAGGCATGACGGCCATGGCAGCATCGCGCCAATGCGGGGCGCATTCGCGTCGGGGCGGCAGGTCGTGGCCGCTGGCGTCGTATCCCGGAAAGCAGAAGCCCATCGGCAGGATGGCAAAGTTGCGGCTATCGTAAAACGCCTCCCGGTCCACGCCCAACCATTGCCGCAGCCGATCGCCCGAGGCATCGTTGAAAGGCAGTCCGGTTTCATGCACCCGCTTGCCCGGCGCCTGCCCGGCTATCAGAATGCGGGCTGTAGGCGACAGGACGGCGACGGGCCTTGGTTCATGCGGCAGCGCCGTTGCCTGCGTCGGACAATCCCGACAGATCCGGCAGGCGTGAATGGCGGCACGCAGTCCGTCGAGGTCAACAGGCACGCTCACGGTCAATTTTCGTCCTGCTTGCGGATGATGTCATTGCGAGGATGCAGCTTTCGCCATTCTTCCGGCCGGTCGAACGTGCCTGCCCAAAGCCCGGCTTTGTCGGCCTGGGCTTGCTTTTCCTCATTCTCATAGCCGCCCGCATTCAAAACGAGACCGGAGCGAACCATGTCGGCGCCAACATCTCGGTCCATGACAGTGCAAGTCACCAGAATACGGTCGTTTTCAATGCGATCCCTTCCCTGGCAGAGGACGCCAGCCTGAGCCATGCGCTGGGCGAGACCAAATCGGGCCTGCGCACCGCAAAGCTGGACAACACCATCCTCGCCCCGGCACCGCTGACCGATTTCCGGTGAATCCAGGCCCCTGAGTTGCAGGCGTTGACCATTGGTCACCAATGTTTCACCATCGGCAATGATGAAAGGGCCATCGAAGGACGGCATCTTGCGGGGCCAGAAGGCAGCGGCAAGCATCGTGCCGATGACCAGGCAGACGAAGGCGGCAGCGATGATCCGATGCATGCGTGTCACAATCTGGCCCTTTTCAATAACAGCCGGTATCCGAGAATGGCAAATAAAACCTTTCCAGAAAGTAACTCTTAAGACTTCATGGCTAGTCTGAGACGGACCGCGGAAAAAATGCAACCATATCATGGGTAACGGCGTCTCAAACTCGACCGACAAGAATATTGTCGACCTATCGCGTAGCCACCGCAACAAGGCGACGGCAAAAGCCTTACGCATGACCAGAGAACGCTTGCATTCCACCCATGGCGGCACACCGGCTTTCGAAAAAGACCTGCTGTCCATGCATACGCAGGCCAGCCTGCAAGGCGCGGCCATCACACCCTTCATCACGATATTGACCGCTGGCCTGACAGCTTACCTGTCGGGAAGCCCGATCTATATCCTCTGGGCACTGCTGACGCTGAGCATTCACGCCCTGAACATTCTGCTCATCCGCAAGGCTGCCAAACGCATTCCGGTCACTCATCGCCAGGAACATTGGCGTCATGTGCTGTTGGCCGGGCATCTGGCCATGGGCTGCTGCTGGGCGGCCTTTACCTTTCAGACCTGCGAGGCATGCGGCCCGACAAGCGACCTGCTGCTCAAAGGCTCGGTGCTGCTGGTCGTGCTCTGCACCACGGCCATGACCAATATCCTGCTGCGTCAGGCCGTGCTCTATGCGTTTACCCCACCGATCATCGCGCTTTCCGCCCAGGCGTTTTTTTCGCAGCGCGTCGAAGACGCGACGCTGGCCCTGGCCTTTACCGTCTCCGTGCTGTTCTTCATCTATATCACCGGCAGGCTCTACGTTTCCAACCTCAAGCTGATATCCTTCCAGAGCGAAAAGGACGACCTGATCGCCGAGCTGGAAGTGGCCAAATCCATGTCGGACGAAGCCCGCCGCCGGGCGGAAGAAGCCAATATGGCGAAATCGCGCTTTCTCGCCTCGATGTCGCATGAGTTGCGCACACCATTAAATGCCATTCTCGGCTTTTCAGAGGTCATGGCCCAGGAAGTGCTGGGGCCGCTCAACAATCCGCTTTACCGGGAATATTCGGGAGACATCCACAGGTCCGGCCAGCACCTGCTCAATCTGATCAACGAAATCCTCGATCTATCGCGAATCGAAGCCGGTAAATACGATCTTTCGGAAGAATCGATCTCTTTGCTTGAGGTCGCCGAGGACTGCGTCGGCATGGTGCAATTGCGCGCCAAGGCGAAGGATATCAACATATCCCAGCAATATGAGGTCAACCTGCCCGCCCTTTGGGCCGACGAAAAGGCGCTTCGGCAAGTGGTGCTGAACCTTTTGTCGAATGCCGTGAAATTCACGCCACCGGGCGGAGAAATCCTCGTCAAGGTCGGCTGGACGGTCGGCGGCGGGCAATATGTCTCCATCAAGGACAATGGCCCCGGCATCGCCGAAGAGGAAATCCCCGTGGTGCTCTCGGCCTTCGGCCAGGGCTCCATCGCCATCAAGAGTGCGGAACAAGGGACGGGCCTCGGCCTTCCCATCGTTCAGGCCATCCTCGCCAAGCATGGCGGCGAATTCAAGCTGAAATCGAAACTGCGCGAGGGAACGGAAGTAATAGCCATCCTGCCGGCAAAGCGCGTTCTACAAACGATTCCCGCCGTACAAGGAACCCAGGCCGTGGAGCCAAAGCGGCGTTATTTCGCCTGAACAAACGAGTTCTGAACGCTTACCGCTGCATATGAGGGTGTCGTTTGCGGCCCAGCTTCCAGCCATTTTTTTGAGCTCTTGCAAATTTCAGCCCGGCCCTTCGGCGAAACCGCCGAACCGGCGCGACGTCATGGGACAGGACCAAGACGCCAAGCGGCACCATCCAGAAGCCAAGCACGGGCAGAAAGCCCAGGCAGCCGCCAACCACCAGAAGACTGCCAACCGTGATCCGTCCGCCGCGAGACTGCGGGATCGGCAGGTTGAAACGCCCCAGATGCAGACGCCCCTTCTCGGTATCCATATGATAAGTCTTGGTTTTCTTTTCCGTCACGGTCGTCCTTCAAGGCCGCTTGAGGCCAGTTTTCCCACAGACATCAGATGGGAAAGAGGGGAAAACAAAACAAGAGGCACTTTTTTTTCAAAAAGGGACTTGGCAAACCATGAAAGCCTGAGTAGAAGCCCACTCACACCAACGGACGCGGTTCACACCGCTTCAAACGGTACATTCCCTGGTAGCTCAGCGGTAGAGCATTCGACTGTTAATCGACAGGTCGCCGGTTCGAATCCGGCCCGGGGAGCCATATTCCAGCTGATTAGCTGACATTATAAAGCCGGATCATTTCTGATCCGGCTTTTTTTCTATCCTAGTTCAAGCTCATCGGCTTAACGGCAAACCGTCGTGGTCTTGTAGACCCAACGACCGTGATGACGGAACTTGACCTTCTTGGTCCGGCAGTTATCGCGGTAGGCGTGATGACGCCGTTCGAAATTGCGATGGTGGGGACGATGGGGACGGTATTCGTCACGGCCATAGTGGCGATCAGGATGATAACCGCGATCGTTTACCATAACCCTGACATCATCGGCCAAAGACGGCGCTGCCGTTGCGGTGATGCTTCCCAGACCGATCAGACATGCGACCAAAAATTTCTTCATCTTCTATCTCCTGATGCGTTTCACTGGAAACGATGGCTGGAGATTAAGCGAATGAAGATGAACGCAATCTGATCCTCTTGTTCATGTTGAGGAAGGGTATTTTTCAGCGATCACATGCCTAAGGTTACTCAGGCGCCACGCATTCAAAAAACTGAAAAGGCCGACCTTTGTATTCGCGCTGCTGCGTCTCCGTAAGGCCGATCTTGCGCAGCACGGCCAGCGAGGCAGCGTTGTCGACATGGGCGAAGGCGATGAAGGCATTCCCGATGCCTTGCTCAAAGAACCAGCGCTTCAAGCCTGTAGCGATTTCCGTTGCAAAGCCTTTGCCCCATTCATCATGGCAGATGGAATAGCCCAGTTCGTACTGCCCGCTGTCTTTCGACCATGAGAAACCGGCACGCCCGATGAAGCGGCCATCGTCCCGGGCAACCAGCTTGAGCTTACCAACACCATTTGCCTCATAGTCATCCATCCAGCCATCGATACGTTCCGCCGAGTAGGACTGGCTCCATGGCGCTCCCGTGCTGACAAAGCGGCAGGTTTCCGGGGTCGAATGAAGGTCGGCCAGCAATGTCTCATCGCCCGCCCGCCATGGGGTCAGCAAAAGCCGCTCCGTCTCACAGACCAGCGGCATCTGATGGACACCACCCGATTCCGCCTGGCGCACGCCAGTGGTGCCGGGAAAGGTCAAGGGCAGGCCTTTCAGCGAGCGTACCGCCAGATAGGCCCAGGCCTCCGCCTCCATGGCATCGCCATCGAGCGCCAGATCATCGGCATTGACGATATCAGCCCCTTCCCGCGCCGCCATGTCGTTCAAATCAGCCATGATAACCGCATTCAACCGGCCACCGCCGCAGATCACATAGGTTTTCGGCTTCTGTGGCAAATGCCGGGCGGAGGCGAAAATCGACGCCGCAGCCACATGCGCCAGCGTGCGCGCGCCATCCTCGAGGCTGATATCACCGGGCTCGGGCGGGGTAAAATCATTGCGATCCAGCGAGCGGCGCAGATTGGAGGTGAAAAACCCATGGCCAAGATAACGATCCGCCAAGGGCTTCACCACCCGCCCCTTGGCGGCAATCCCGCCTCCGGCATCGAAAGCAAGGGCGGTATGGGCCTCAACCCACTGGTCGATCAAGGTATTGCCGGGACCACTGTCAAAGGCTGCGATTGCGCCGTCGGCACCGATATAGGTCAGGTTGGAAATGCCACCGATATTGACGAAACAGGCCGGAAGGCGCTCCGCCCCCAATCCGCCAGCCAGCGCGGCATGGTAGGCAGGCACCAGCGGCGCGCCCTGCCCGCCATGCACCATATCACTGGCCCGCATGTCGTAGACGACATCAATACCGGTTTGGCGGGCCAGCAACGCGCCATCGCCAAGCTGCACCGTCAAAGCCTGCTCCGGCCTGTGCAACACCGTCTGTCCATGAAAGCCGATAACATCGATATCGCGGGCGCGAAGCCCTTTCTGCCTCAGGAAGGACTTGACCGCATCTGCATGAAGCAGCGTCAACTCCGTCTCCAGCGCGGCCAGGCTGGCTGGGCGCTGGTGGCGGGCGGTGATCGCCTTGGCATCCTCCAGCCCCTGCTTCAGCCGCTGGCGAAACGCATCGTCATAAGCCACCGCCAGAAACGGCCCGCGCTCCACCACCGCCTCACCATCTGTGGTGACAAGGGCAACGTCGATGCCGTCCATGGAGGTGCCACTCATCAGGCCGATTGCTTGCAGCGTTTTGGTCACGACTCGATGTTCCTTTTGCTGGCGATCAGAAAGAGCGCCATTGATGGCTGAAATTGATGCACTTTTCAAAAAACAATGATAAAGCCGCCTCGAATTCCAAATTCACAAGACCAAAGTCCGATACCAGAAGGCGTGACGATCATGTCCAAGTTCAAGTCCGATTTCCTGCATATCCTGTCCGAGCGCGGCTTCATCCACCAGATGTCCGATGAAACCGGGCTGGATGATCTGCTGACGAAGGAAAGCGTGACGGCTTATATTGGCTATGATCCGACGGCTTCCAGTCTGCATGTTGGCCACCTGATGCAGATCATGATGCTGAACTGGTTTCAGGAAACCGGCCATCAACCGATCTCACTGATGGGCGGCGGCACCGGCATGGTGGGCGATCCGTCGTTCAAGGAAGAAGCCCGCAAGTTGATGACCATCGAAATGATTGAAGACAATATTGCTTCAATCAAGCGCTGCTTTGCCAATTACCTTGATTACGACAAGGGCCCCAAGGGCGGCGCATTGATGATCAACAATGCCGAGTGGCTGCGTGGGTTAAACTATCTTGAGTTCCTGCGCGATGTTGGCCGTCACTTCTCGGTCAACCGCATGCTGTCGTTTGATAGTGTCAAGACCCGCCTCGACCGCGAACAATCGCTATCCTTCCTGGAATTCAACTACATGATTCTCCAGGCCTACGATTATGTCGAGTTGAACAAGCGCTACGGCTGCCGTCTGCAAATGGGCGGCTCTGACCAATGGGGCAATATCATCAACGGCATTGACCTTGGCCACCGCATGGACACGCCACAGCTCTACGCCCTGACGGCACCGCTGCTGACCACCAGCTCCGGTGCAAAGATGGGCAAGAGCGCGTCCGGCGCCGTGTGGCTGAACGCCGATCTGCTGCCGATCTACGATTTCTGGCAGTACTGGCGCAATACGGAGGATGCCGACGTTAGCCGCTTCCTCAAGCTGTTCACCAAGCTGCCAATGGATGAAGTGGCCCGTCTGGCCGCCCTTGGCGGTGCAGAGCTGAACGAAGCCAAGAAGGTGCTGGCAACGGAAGTGACTGCCATCCTGCATGGCCGCGCCGCCGCCGAAGAAGCCGCTGAAACCGCCCGCAAGACCTTCGAGGAAGGCGCACTGGCCGACAATCTTCCCTCCATCGAGGTCGCCACCGGCGAGCTTGAAGCAGGCATCGGCCTTCTGGCCCTGATCGTCAAAGCCGGCCTCGCCGCCTCCAACGGCGAAGCCCGCCGCCATGTGCAGGGTGGAGCCGTGAAGATCAACGATCAAAGCGTCTCGGACGAGCGCCTGAGCATTGGCACGGCTGAGGTAACTGGTGATGGCGTGATCAAGCTATCGCTGGGCAAGAAGAAACATATTCTGGTGCGGCCTGTTTGATAGGAGAGCCTTCTGCACTTTGATTGGTGCAGAGGGCTTCTCAAGCGTTACAAAGTCAGGGGTGAAACGATCATTTTCGCAGGATGCTTGCGTCAGGGATTGTGTTTCAGAGCTTGGCAATCGCCATCTACCGATTATCCAACTGTTTGAGAAAGTTTATCATCAGTTCAGACACTTCGGTCGGCTTCTCCTGTTGGAGCCAATGTCCAGCTTCGGGCAGGATGTGGGTGCCACGCAGGTCTGGAACCAAGTCAGACATGCCAGCGATGATCTGATCCATTCCAGGAATGCTTAAACCGGGATCGCGCTCACCAATCATAAAGAATGCCGGCACGTTGACTGTTTGGCCTGAATAAGCCTGCTGCAATTCCCAATTACGATCCAGATTTCGATAATAGTTGAGGCCGCCGGTAAAACCTGATGCCTTGAATGCGCGGACCAAGTGCTGGAAATCTTCGGGGGCCAGCCAATCCGGCAGCGTGTCCACATCCGGCAGGCCCGCCAAGAGCCCCATGCGTCGCATCACCATTCCAAAGGGATTGGGCGTACCGTCACCGGGTTTGCGCGGCCCCGCTTCTCCACTTGCTGCAAAAATCAACTTGCGGAGCGTCAAACTCACGTCTTGAGAGAACTCAGCGTCTGCGGTCTGCGGCTCTTGAAAGTAGAGGGCGTAGAACATGGCTTCTTCGTTCTGCGGGAAGATTTGTGTCGGTGGAACGGGTGGTGAGCCCATCATAGGCACAGTCAGTGCTCCGACAGCACGAAACCTGTCCGGGCGCATGAGTGCAGCTTGCCATGCGATAGTCGCTCCCCAATCGTGACCGAAGACAATTGCCTGTTTCTCGCCCAATGCGTCCAACAATGCCACCAAGTCGCCGACGGCATGGAAAACCGTATATTGATCTTCACCCGTCGGCGCGTCAGTGCCACCATAGCCCCTCAAGTCTGGCGCGACGACGCGATAACCCGCCTGCGCAAGAGTACCGATCTGATGCCGCCAAGCGTGTTTGGTTTCAGGAAAACCATGGCAAAGCAACACCAAGGGGCCACTCCCCGCATCAAGGATGCTCATATTAATGGTGCGGGTCGGGATCATCATCTCATTCATCTGGACCTCTGGATATTTTGTTTGGCGCTTGTGATGGAAGCGATCAAGTTCGCCAAAAAACGAATAGGAGCCAACGTTGGTCCGAAAGCGCTCATTCTATTTCGTAACAATATGTGTTACATAAAATCCTTGACGTCAAGATATTGTAACAAATAATGTTACGGAAAGGTATGCAATGAAAACCGATAGTCGGCTCCCCAGAATGCTGCATGTTCTGGTGCACATGGGCTTGCTTGGCGGCAGGGAAACGTCGGAACGGATCGGGAAAATGCTCAATACAAATCCCGTGGTCGTGCGCCGTACGTTAGGCGCCTTGCGAGAGCACGGAATTGTTGAATCGGAAGGCGGTCGCGGCGGCGGATGGAGGCTAACCAAACCGCTCGATCAGATCACGGTGCTCGACGTTCAACGAGCTTTGAACGAAGGGCCTATTCTTCATGCCCCGATCTCGCGTGATCACCCGACATGCCCGGTGGAGCGGGCCTCCAACGCCATCCTTGAAGAGGCACACGGGGCAGCCGAAATCCACGTTACAAAGAAATATGCGGAGACAACGCTTGCGCAAATCGGTGAGATTGCCCTTGCGGGAAAAGATGCGAGGTAAGCCAGAGATTGCGCACGGACAATGTTCCTACTGTCAAGTTCAGTGATTCTGCCCGCTCTCAACCAGCGCCTTTCCACCCCTCCTCAAACACCAGATCCTCCAGCGCCAGCCGCTTGCGCCACCCCTTCACCTGCAATTCCGGCTCATCATAAAGCTCGGCAACGTGGCCAAGACACAGCCACCCAACAATCTCAATCCGCTCTGGAATATTGAGAATGGCGCGCAAATCGGCATCGTGAAAAATGCTGACCCAGCCGACGCCGATGCCTTCTGCGCGGGCGGCGAGCCAGAGGTTTTGGATGGCGCAGACGGTGGAGTAGCTGTCCATGCGGGGGTTATGGGTTCGGCCCAGTACCACGGGGCCTGCGCGGTCTGGATCGCAGGTGACGCAAATGCCGAGCGGGGCTTTGAGAATGCCTTCCAGCTTCAGATTGCGGTAAAGCGTGGCCTTCTCGCCTTCGAACAGCGCTGCCGCCTCATCATTGGCCTTGGAAAAAGCCTGCCAAACGGCCTGCCGCCGTGCGGCATCGCGCACCAGGATGAAATTCCAAGGCTGCATGAAACCGACGGAGGGGGCGTGGTGGGCGGCGGTCAGGATGCGCCAGAGCGTGGCATCGTCTATCGGATCGGGCAGAAATTCATCACGCACGTCGCGACGGGTCATGATGGCCCGGTAGACGGCAGCGCGTTCTTCGGCAGAAAAAGCTCCGGCAGACACCAGAGCATCGTTCATTAAGTCCTGCATCGTTTGGTCCCCAACAATGCGCCCTACACGATCCCTTGCGAATCGCGATCAAGCAAAACGCACCTGCCGTCCGCGCAAGGAGCGTCCATCATGTCAGGCCGGTCTTCTGACTGGGCGTCATTTGATTGCCGCACCTTCCCGGTTCTCACCAGTGGCAAAAGCAGCAACCATCAACCTCACAGCGTTGGGCACGTTGCGGAATTTCACCGCATTCCCGATTCTCCCGCAAACATGCGGGCACCTGACAAAGGGCTGGTAATGGCAGACTGCGGCGATGCTTAGGCGACCGCCGGAAAATACCGCACATAGGCGAATTCCTGACCGTCCGGCGACCAGCTTGGCACATTGATCGTTCCCTGACCGCCAAACAGCTCGAACAGGGTTTCGACATTACCGCCGTCCATATCCATCAGGCGCATGCGGACATGGAGATCGCGCGGGTGGTCGAAAACATCGGCGTCATAGGAAATGAACACCACCTTGCGATTATTTGGGCATGGATGGGGAAACCAGTCACCCTGCCCGTCATCGGTCAGGCGCTGCACATCCGAGCCATCCGGGCGAATACGCCAGATCTGCATCGCGCCGCTGCGGCTGGAGTTGAAATAGATCCATTCCCCATCCGCCGACCAGTCCGGCCCATCATTGCGGCCTTCGCCATGGGTCAGGCGCAGTTCATCACTGCCGTCAACCGAGATTGTGTAGATGTCGAAGACCTGGTCACGGATACCGCAATAGCAGACCCGTTGGCCATCCGGCGACCAGCCATGCCAGTAGGAGGGCAGGTTCTTGGTGATCTGGTTCGGCATACCGCCTTCGGCAGGCAGAATGTAGAGGCAGGTTTTGCCATGCTCCACCTTATCGCAGATCGCGAGCCATTGGCCATCGGGCGAAAGACCGTGGTCATTGTTGCAACGGGTGGCAAAGCCAGTGTCAATCTTTTCCGGCACCGGCTGCCCGACCAGAGGCAGGCGATACATCAACCCGTCATCATTGAGGATCAGGCAGGCGCCATCCCGCGACCAGTTCGGCGCTTCCACCAATCGCTCTGTCTGCCAGACAATGCGGCTCTGGCGGGTCTGAATATTGTAAATCTCGACAGAGCTGCGCATAGCCGCTAGCGATCCCTAAAGCGGTTGGTGATCGGATAACGGCGGTCGCGGCCAAAATTTTTCTTGGTGATTTTGACACCCGGCGCAGACTGGCGGCGCTTGTATTCCGCCAAATAAAGCAGATGTTCGACGCGGTGAACGGTGGCGATGTCATGGCCACGCGCCAAAATCTCGTCCACCGACATTTCCTTTTCCACCAGGCATTCCAGAATGTCATCCAGCACCGGATAGGGCGGCAGGCTGTCCTGGTCCTTCTGGTCGGGGCGCAGTTCGGCGGATGGCGCCTTGGAGATGATGTTGACCGGAATGACCTCACCCGCCGGGCCGAGCGCACCAACTGGCACATGGGCGTTGCGCCATGCTGACAGCGCATAGACCTGCATCTTGTAGAGGTCCTTGATCGGATTGAAGCCGCCGTTCATGTCGCCATAGAGCGTCGCATAGCCCACCGACATTTCCGATTTATTGCCTGTTGTCACCACCATGGAGCCGAACTTATTGGACACCGCCATCAGAATGGTGCCACGGGTGCGGCTTTGCAGGTTTTCTTCGGTAATGCCGCTTTCCGTTCCCTCGAACATATCGGCAAGGCTGGAGAGAAAGCCTTCCACCGGCTCTGAAATCGGCACGATGTCATAATGGCAGCCGAGCGCCTTGGCGCAATCGGCGGCATCCTTGAAGCTTTCCTCGGATGTATAACGATAGGGCAGCATGATGGTGCGCACCCGTTCATGCCCCAGCGCATCGACCGCCATTGCCGCGCAAATCGCCGAATCGATGCCACCGGACAGGCCGAGCACTACGCTCTTGAAGCCGTTCTTGTTCACGTAGTCGCGAAAGCCCAGCATGCAGGCGCGGTAATCCGCCTCCTCGCCCTCGGGGATATCAGAGACCTCGCCCGGCGCGCAACGCCAGCCATCGCCCTGCCGCGTCCAGGTGGTCAGCACAATGCTTTCCTCGAACTGCGGCATCTGAAAAGCCAGCGTCTTGTCGGCATTGAAGCAGAAGCTGGCGCCATCGAATACCAGCTCATCCTGCCCACCAACCTGATTGGCGAAAACCAGCGGCAGGCCGCTTTCGATTACTTGGCGCAGCACGACCTGATAACGCACCTGAAGCTTGCCGTGGTAATAGGGCGATCCATTGGGAACCAGCAGAATTTCCGCGCCGCTTTCGGCCAGCGTCTCACAGACACCGAGATCGTTCCAGATTTCCTCGCAGATCGGCACGCCCAGCCGCACGCCCCGGAAGTTCACCGGTCCCGGCATGTCGCCTTCGACAAACACCCGCTTCTCATCGAATTCGCCGTAATTGGGCAGGTCGATCTTGTCCCGCAGACCGAGGATCTTGCCGCCATCGATGATCGCCACCGAATTGTGCCGGCCTTTTTCACCCTGGCGGGGAAAGCCGACGATGACGCCCGGTCCGCAATCGGCGGTATCGGCGGCCAGCTCATCCACCGCCGCCTTGCAGGCTTGCAGAAAGGCGGGTTTCAGCACCAGATCTTCCGGCGGATAGCCGGAAATGAACAGCTCGGACAGCAACAGAAGATCGGCCCCCAGCGAGGCCGCCTTGGCGCGGGCGGCGCGGGCAAGGCTGAGATTGCCCACCACATCGCCCACGGTCGGGTTGAACTGAGCCACGGCAATGCGCAGCGTTTCGGGTCTTTGGACTGTGTCGCTCATGGCTCAAGGTTTAACCCGGTCATCGGTGGACTGCAACGGCCCAAAACGACCTGCTGAGACGAAAAATAGTGCTGTCCTGTTTCCTCAAAAACAACATGGAGGGCGCGGCTCCATTGTGGCCAACCAGCCGAAAAGATGGATATTGGCCGCAGGTCCCACCTGATATAATCGGCCACAGAATACCAAACGCAGTTTTTTGAATGGTGGTTTTTATTCCCATATATTTTATGGGACAAAGCGCGTATGTTTTGCGCAAGCCCGTTGCACCGGCATTGCAATGAAAATATAAGGTAGCCTGATGATCTTGGACGAAGGTTAACCGGAGATTGGCTGGCTTGTCGCTATTCTTTTTTCCATAAAGTGTTAACTACACCAGCAGCCATAACATATGCTTTTCTCTTTCGTCATTGTCGGATTCAACACAGATGTTGTCATCTCCGCGTTCACAAATCTCATCGCCATCCCTTCTGAGCCGTGAGGCAATCGCCGCTCATCCGGCTTTTCCGGAAATCGAGCGGGAAATCGCCCGGCACCTGATCGGTATCCATGTCAAAACCCCGCGCCTGTCGCGCCTCAAGGCCTGTCACCGTAAATGGTTGATGTCGCATTCCATGTATGCGCTTGCCTTGCAGCGAACACCGGAAGATCCGCTTTCGGGCCTGACGGCCTCCCGCTTCATGGATGCGGCCATGCAATTGGGTGCGGCTAGCCGCAATACCGCAGCGTCTTTCCTGGCCGAACTTTCCGCCTATAAATTTATAGAGGAAATAGAAAACCCGGCCGACCGGCGAATGCGTATCCTGGTGCCGACGGCGACAGCCGAGGCAGCAATGATCTCCTGGTTTCTGGGGCATCTGGATTGCCTTGACCGGCTGGACGATGGAGGCCGCCGCGCACTTGCAGATGCCAATCCACTTATTTTCAGGGTTGCCCAGCCGATGATTGCCCAGGCGCTGGTGGTGGACCCTGATTGGCGCATACCGCGTGAAACGATTGCTCCGTTTCTCAATTCGGACATGGGTGGCATGGTGCTGCATGGCATGATCAGCCAGATCCCGGACCGGCCCGATGCCGATGGCTTCTATCGACTGGGGCCGATCAGCCTTGCAGCGCTTGGAGA
Organism: Agrobacterium vitis; assembly: GCF_037039395.1. Classification (NCBI taxonomy): domain Bacteria; kingdom Pseudomonadati; phylum Pseudomonadota; class Alphaproteobacteria; order Hyphomicrobiales; family Rhizobiaceae; genus Gillisella; species Gillisella vitis. The sequence goes on from NZ_CP146242.1 coordinate 3,867,482, forward strand.
GACCTATCTGATCTCGATCACCAATCTGAAGCGGATGTTCAAGAAGGCGCAAGAAGAAGAATTGCTCGGCTGGGAACTGCCCCGCCGCCGTGGCAATGTCTGGCTGTCACAGCGTTTTGTCGATGATTACTTCCATTGGCAATCGACAAAGTTCGAAGCCATCAACACTGCCTTCTGGAAAGCGGTCGCCCAGGTCAACGTTTTGACGCCGCATCAGACCGAACAAACGAGAGCTGAGTTGTCCCAAGCTGAGAAGGCGAGAGCAGACTTCAAAGTGTTTTCTTGATGTTCCAGCGGTCGTGATACCAGAGCCACTGCTCCGGATATTCGCGCACCCAGCTCTCCACCTTGTCGTTCAGCATTTGCGCGGTGGCCTGGACATCGACCCGGCCCTGAACATCCTTCGGGATGTCCACTTTCGGTTCGATTTCCAGCCGGTAGCGATTGCCTGGCAAACGGATACAGCGGGCCGGATAGATATCGCAGCCGAACTGGCGCACCAGCTTGGCCAATAGCGGATTGGTGCGCACTTCGCTGCCAAAGAACGTCGTGGGCTGGCCCTTCTTGAACTTCTGGTCGACCAGCACGCCGACCCCCTTGCCTGCTTCCAGCTGGCGGGCCAGATGAAAGGACGAACCGGCATGGGAGGGCACGAGATTGCCCATCCGCGCCCGGCGGAAATCGAACACCATGTCGGCGATATAGGGATTGTTGGGCGGGCGAAACAGCACCGTCACATAGAGGCCGAAGGCAGCGCCTGCCACCGGCAGCATTTCGAAATTGCCGGTATGGCCGGTGAAAACGATGAACGGGCGCGGATTTTCCAACAGGTCCATAAAGATCGGAATGCCGGAAACCTCAACGCGGCCCTCTCCCAGCTTTTCCGGGTCGAAATCGAACAACTCGTCCAAGAACACATATTCGGCGATCTGCCGTCCCATATGTCCCCAGGCGGCCAGCGCGATGGTCTCGATTTCCGTCTCGGATTTTTCCGGAAAGGCATTGCGCAGATTGGTCAGCATCAACCGATGGCGCTTCAGCTTCGGACCGATAAACCGTACCAGCCGATCGGCACCGTTCAAGGCTTTATCGGCAGGAAACAGTTTCAGCAGCGTCAGCAAGACCAGGATGAACTTGGCCACCAGCCATTGCGGAAATTTCCGCAGACCCAGCACGACCTTTGTCAGAACCCGACGGAGCATGATCAATCCATTTTCAGGATGATTTTGCCAAAGATCTGGCGGCTTTCCATCCGGGTCAGCGCCACGTCGATATCCTCGAACGTCACCTGCGTATCGATAACGGGATGAACGAGGCCACGGGCCATTTTCTGCATGGCATTGGCCATGTTTTCCATCCGGCAGCCAAACGAGCCGAGCAGCTTCAATTGCTGCTGGAACAGCATCATCAGGTTCAGGTCGGTCGAAACGCCTGATGTCGAGCCACAGGTCACGAGGCGTCCGCCGCGCTTCATGCACAGCATGGAGCCAGCCCAGGTATCCTTGCCGACATGTTCGAACACAACGTCGACGCCCTTTTTCTTTGTCAGCTTGCGCACCACGCCTTCAAACCGGTCCGTGCGGTAGTTGATGACGTGATCGGCACCCAGCGCCCGCGCCCGCTCGATCTTGTCGTCCGAGCCAACGGTGGTGATCACTGTGCAGCCGATCTTCTTGGCCAGCTGTATAGCCGCCGTACCGATGCCGGAGCCGCCTGCATGGACGAGAATGGTTTCGCCCGGTTCCAGCTTGGCATTGTCGAACAGCATATGCTCGACCGTACCGAAAGTAACAGGCGCAAGCGCTGCGGCAATCGCATCGACGCCCGGAGGGGCCGGCACCAGCAGGCGGGCCGGAATATTGATCTTTTCCTGGGCAAAGCCGTCGAGATGGAAGCCATGCACACCGCCGACATGTTCGCAGAGATTGTCGCGGCCATCACGGCAGGGCTTGCAGAGGCCGCAGGTGCGCGCACCATAGACAGCCGCCAGCTGGCCAGGCAGGATATTGCCGACGCCGGGACCGATAGCCTCGACCACGCCGGAGGCTTCCGCACCGATCACCAGCGGCATCTTGCGCTTGGCAAAGGCCATGCCGCGCCAGCCCCAGACATCGATATGGTTCAGCGCCACCGCCTTGACCCGCAGCGTCACTTCACCGGGACCGGGCGCATCCGGCTCCGGCAGATCGGTGATTTCAAGCTTACGGTCTTCGATCAATTGCAATGCGCGCATGGCTATCTTCCTTCGCCCGAGGGCTTATTTTATTGTCTTTCCTGTCCCGGTCGTGTCCGGGCCGGGTGAAGCCTTATCAGGCAGGTTCAAGGGTCATGACAAGGCTGGCATTCTGCCCGCCGAAGCCGAAGCTGTTGGACAGCACAGCCGAAACCTGTGCGTCGCGCTTGACGTTCGGCACCACGTCCAGCTCCACGGTCGGATCGGGATTGGTATAGTTGATGGTCGGCGGCAGGGTGCCGGTCAGCATTGTCTGGATCGAAAACACCGCTTCGACCGCACCGGCCGCCGTCAGCGTGTGGCCAATCATCGACTTGTTGGACGAGACCGGGATCTGGTCCTTCAACCGCTCACCAAACACCGACAGCATGGCGCCATATTCCATCTTGTCGTTTTCCGGCGTCGAGGTGCCATGCGCATTGATATAGCCGATGCCATCATCGGAAAGACCGGCATCATCAAGTGCTGCGCGGATGGTGGCAATGGCCGGGCCGCCATCCGGTGAGGAACGGGTGCGGTGGAAATGGTCGGCCTTTTCGCCACAGCCCTTCATGATGCCAAGCACCTTGGCGCCACGGGCAATGGCGGCTTCGAGCGATTCCAGCACCAGCGTCGCTGCACCTTCGGCGATAACGAAACCGTCACGATCCTTGCTGAAGGGCTTGGATGCCTTTTCCGGCGGATCGTTCTGGGTGGACAGCGCCGAGAGCAGCGCGAAGCGGATCAGCGCCTCGGCACCCACGGAACCATCGGTCGCCACCGTCAGCGCCCGGTCCGTACGGCCCTGGCGAATGGCCTCGACGCCAAGCTGGATGGCCGTGGCGCCAGAAGCGCAGGCCGTCGACAAGGTCACTGGCAGGCCGCGCGTGCCAAACCGGTCGGCAAGCCGCTCAGAAATCGAGCCGAACTGTACAGCTTCCAGAAACACCGGATCGGCCTCGGCGCGCATGGCAGCCAGCAGCCGCTGATAGGCATGGCCCTCGGCGCTTTCCGCAGGTGCGCGTTCAGCAAGCGCAAAACGATCGTCCCATTCCGGCTCGACCGGGGGCGCGGCCAGAAACAGCGGACCTTCGAAATCGCCGGACAGACCAGCCTGAGCCAGCGCCTCGATGGTGGTTTCCCGTGCCATGGCATAGGAACGTTCAACGGCATTGATGGCTGGAATATCGATGAAGTCCACCGTGCCGCTGATGCGGGTATTCAGCCCTTCGGTCGGAAACCGGGTGATCTTGTGGATGCCGGACACGCCACCGGTCAGCTTTGCCCAATTGTCGGCAAGCCCTTGACCAAGAGAGGTGATGACGCCCATGCCGGTGACGGCGATGATCGGACGACCGAGATGATCCTTGAAGCGGGACTCGAAACCGGATTGTGTCATATCTCTCTCCTCACGCCTCAGCCGACAGATGGGCCATGCCTTCGCCACGCACGTAACCGACCGTGGTGACAACGGCCTGGCGCGCCGGTTTGGTCATCGCCGCTTCGCCGGTGGGGTCGAAAGCCGGGACAATGGTTTCTCCATCGAGCGCCAGCGCCGCCAGCGCCAGGCCCAGCGGAAACTGGGCTTCGAGCGCGTGGCCGGTTATGCCACCGAAGCCGCGAATGGCCGCACCCGGAAAGGCTTTTTCCAGCGCTGTCTTTTCCCGGGCGGAAATCTCATGCATGCCGCTCGCACCCGACAGGACCAGCGCATCTGCGCCGATATCCTTACCGACCGAACCAGCCATGCGGCTCAAACGCTTTTCAAGCCCGCCATCGGCACGCTGGCCACGGTCGCCCTCGATAGCGTCGAGAACGGCATAGATATGGGCGCCTCGCGCTTCGGCATAAGCGCGCTGTTCCAGAACCAGAAAAGCGCCGACGGTGCCGAGAATCATGCCGCCGCCCTCGCCGCTCTGGCGTTGCCAAAGCGGCTTCCAGGGGCCGGTCGTATGGGCTTGAATGCCCTCCACCAGCAGAAAAATATCGTCACGGTCAGCTACGAACGCACCACCCACCAGCGAATGGGTGGATTGACCGGCGCGGATGCGCGCAAACGCGGTCTCGATGGCGGAAATCCCAGCGGCCTCTTCGCCCATAAAGGTGCGCGAGGACCCGGTGACCTTGTGGACGATGGAAATATTACCAGCCATCAGGTTGGAGAGCTGGGCCAGAAAAAAGTCGGGCGCAGCTCGGTCGTCAGTTTTTCATTGACCAGCTGGGCACGGTCATTGCGTTTCAGGCCTTCATTGACGATCAGCGTATCGACATTGATGTCGCGCTCACCGCCACCGGCTGCCACGATCATGTCCATCGTAGCGCAGGCCTGCACGTCGTCCTTCAGCCCGGCATCGTCGAGCGCCAGACCGGCGGCATAAACGCCAAGCCTCTGCCAGTTTTCCATCTGCCGCTGGTCGCCACGCTTGGCGATCTGGGTCGACCAATCGATCTGCGGCATCGGATGAATGGGGTAAGGCGCGAATTTTTCCACCTCGACCGGCGGCACGGCTGCCGTTCCAGCAGACAGAAGCGCAAGATGCGGCTCCTTGCCGGTTCCGTGGCAGCTGACAATGCCAATGCCGGTGATCACCACATCGTTGGGCGTCTTATGCATGTCTATAACCTCTTCAGCAATGCCGGGCGATCCGCGCCAGCACTGCGACATACCGTCCATTCCCAGGTCCGAGCCGGAAAGCTCCAAGGCCTGCAAGGGCCGCCATGCCCTACTCCGACAGACGGCTTTACGCAATAAGGCCGCGCACAAAAGCGACGGCCTTATTGACGAAACATTAAAGATCTCACTTAGAATCTGCCAGGTTCATATTGAACCAGACAGATTCTCACGCTCTTTGTTTGAGTTTGTCTTTTCAGGAAACCCGGATTCCACTTTTCCCTGATAAACTCTAGCTCGCAGCGGCAATCGCCGCCATCAGGCCAATCTGCTCGGCCCGGCTGCGGACGATATCGCCCAGCGGAACCTCGTCAAAAGACATCGTGCGCAGCTTCAACTGGCAATCCGCCACTTTTTTGCCGGCAGACGTGATCTTCGCCTTGGTGACGGCAAAGCCGGACCCTTCGTGCTCCAGATGCGCCTCGATATCCAGAACCGCGTTCGGCTCGACAAAGCTGCGCATCTTGGCACCGTCTACCGACATCAGGAACGGCATCGAGGCAAACTTCGTCACCGCCAGTACCAGCAGACCGGACGCCTGCGCCATGGTTTCGATCAACAGAACGCCGGGCACCAAAGGCATGCCAGGAAAATGCCCTTCAAAGACGGGGCTATTTTCCGGCACCACCGATTGGGCCTTCAAGGTCAGGGCAGACAGATCCACCGTCTCGACCTTGTCGATCATCTGGAAATATTCCAGCAGCATTCAGCGATCCCCCGGCAATGGCAGTGACAATCCTAAGCAGATCAAGCCTTGGCCTGAACGGATCAAGCCTTGGCAGCCCTGAGTTCGTCGATCTTGGAGCAGAGGTTCTTCAGCACGAAATATTCTTCCGTGGAAACCTTGCCCTCGTTGACGTCCTGGGTCCACTGTTCGAGCGGAATCTTGATGCCGAATTCCTTGTCGATCGCGAAAACGATGTCGAGGAAATCGAGGCTGTCGATTCCCAGGTCGTCGATCGTGTGGCTCTCAGGAGTGATGGTTTCCCGATCGATCTCGCTGGTCTCAGCAATGATGTCGGCAACTTTGTCAAATGTAGCGGTCAAGCCAATTATCCTTCAGAATTTCAAATTCAGCGTCCCACATAGGCAAAACTCGCACAAAAGCCAATGGCCTGTTTTGTGGGCTCGCAGCAAAAATGCAGACCTATTCGTCAAACCGCAATGGAATGACGGGCCTTGCCGCTGGAAAAGTAGCAATCGAACGTTGCCGCGACGCTGCGGGCAAAGAGCCGCCCGGTTGGGGTCAGAGTAAAACACTCCCGGTCGATCCGGCAGAGATCGTCACCGTTGGAGGCCGTGAATACCTTGGCTTCTGCGATCACATCCTCGGCGACATCTGGAAAAGCCTGCCGGATCTCGGCAAAGGAAAAGCCGAACTCGCACATGATCTGTTCGATAACGGCGGCACGCACCCTATCATCGCTGCTCAGGGCAATACCTCTTGTGGCGGCAAGCCCGTTTTCGCTGACAAGACGCTGATATTCTCCTGTCGCGGGCATGTTCTGTACATAGCCTTGCGGTAGTTGGCTGATCGAAGAAGCGCCAAGTCCGATCAAGGCATCGGCCCCATCGGTCGTATAACCCTGGAAATTACGCCGCAGCCGCTTTTGTCGTGCCGCGATAGCCAGACTATCCTCAGGCAATGCAAAATGGTCGATGCCAATCGCATCATAACCAGCCGCAACCAGCATGGCTGACGCCCGCACCATCTGTTCATAACGCATGCCGATATCTGGCAAGGCGTTCTCGGGAATCAGCGTCTGATGCTTTTTCATCCAGGGCACATGGGCATAGCCGAATAGCGCGATCCGATCCGGCTTCAACGACACGATATCGAGGACAGTTTTCTCCAGACTTTCGAGGGTCTGATAGGGAAGACCATAGAGAATATCGCAATTGACCGAGGTGGCGCCGCGCTTACGCACTTGTTCAACCACTGATTTAGTCTGTTCGAAGGTTTGGAGCCGGTTGATCGCCTTCTGAACCACGGGGTCGAAATCCTGGACACCGAGACTTGCCCGCGTCAAACCAATGGACGCAAGCGCGTCGTAGCGGGCATCGTCGAGATCGTTCGGGTCCATTTCAACGCTGATTTCCGCATCGTCGGCAAAGGTAAAATTTGCCCGGAGCCGATCCATCAGCGCCACCATATCCTGCGGACGCAGCATGGTGGGAGAGCCACCGCCAAGATGCACAGCCGTCACCACCGCTTCACGACCGACGAGCCTGGCGGTATTTTCGACCTCGCTGAAAAGCGCGGTAAGATAAGCAGTTATCGGCTCATACTTTAGTGTATGTTTGGTATGGCAGGCACAAAACCAGCAAAGCCTGTCGCAGTAGGGGATATGAATATAAAGAGAGATCGTCTGCCCCTGCCCCAGCAGCGATAGCCACTGCGCATAATTGCCACAGTCAACACCGGTATGAAAATGCGGCGCCGTCGGATAACTCGTGTAGCGCGGAACGGCGGCGGCATATTTTGAGAGAAGCGCTTTGGCTGGCATGAACTGAGGCCTTGTCGAGTGGCGGTTGGACTGAACAATTAATCGGTTTCAACGGAACGGACTTTGACTTCGATCAATTTCTTGATAGTCTCGTTCAGGTAGAAACTCCTCATGGGAGCGCGACGGAAAATTCGGCGGCTTTAGATGCGTGTCTGCTGCATCACCGTTTCTGCGTGGCCTGTGTCGTTTTTGAACTTTTGTCGCCGCCCTACGGCGCGCAATTGCACAATGACGAACTGTTCGACCGAACCTGGGCGTCACAAGCACGCGCGACGCTACGTGTACGCGCGACTTCACATGTATGGGGCAGACAATGGACATGCATAGTCTAAAAAGCAGCACCGGCGGCGCGGAAACGCCTGCGGTTTGCAGTGAATGCGAAGCCAGGCATGGCGGAGTATGCGCCTCGCTTTCGATTCTTCAATTGATCGAGACTCAACCGTATCTCGACAAAGCGCCATATCGACGCGGGCGGCGAAGTGATCGGCCAGGGAGAGCAGATCTCCAGCTACAGCAATATCGTCAAGGGCGTGGTCAAGCTGTCGAAAATGATGGCGGATGGCCGTCAACAGATCGTCGGCCTGCAATTTGCCCCGGATTTCATGGGGCGTCCTTTCCTGAAGGAAAGCAGTTTGACGGCTGAGGCCGCAACCGACGCGGAAATCTGCGCCTTTCCCCGCGCTGTCATCGACCGGCTGGTGGCCGATGCTCCTGATTTCGAGCGCAAGCTGCACGAACAGTCCCTGAAGGAGCTGGATGAAGCCCGCGAATGGATGCTGACGCTCGGCCGCAAGACGGCGCAGGAAAAAGTGGCAAGCTTTCTCCATCTGATCGCCACCCATATCGACCCGATGCAGCCGTTCAGCAAGAGCTTCGACCTGCCGCTGTCGCGCGCCGATATTGCCGATTTCCTCGGCCTGACCATTGAAACCGTCAGCCGGCAGATGACCAAACTGCGCAAGGAGGGAATCATCGTCATCGAGAACAACCGCCACGTCATCGTGCCCGACCGTCGCAAGCTGCGCGAGGCGGCTGGCTCGGATTGAGCCGCCTATCGTTCTGTCATGGCTCTGAAAATCCTGCGATACCCTCATGCTCTACTGGCCAAGCCTTGCCAGACCGTGACGGCGTTTGACGATAACCTGATCAGTTTTGCCGATGCATTGCATGATGCAATGCGCGCCGCGCCCGGCGTCGGCATTACTGCCGCCCATGTGGGCGAGTTGGTGCGCCTGGTCATCCTCGATCTGCCTGAATTGGGTGGACGGCGTGATTACGTCAATCCTGAAATCCTCTCCTTGTCTCAAAACACTCTGGAGCATGATGAAGGGAGTGTCTGCATGCCGGGCATGACCGAGACCGTGACACGGCCGCGCCAGATCACCCTTCGCTACCAGTCGCTGGACGGCACGGTTCACGAAGAAGAGCTTGAGGACTTTGCCGCCATCTGCATGCAGCATGAAATCGACCAGCTCGATGGGCTGTTCTGGATCCAGCGGCTGTCCCGCCTGAAGCGTGATCGGTTGCTGAAGAAATGGCAAAAGGCCACATCGTCCCAAACATGATCGTCACATGTGGCGTCTGACACCCGGATGGCCTGGAATCCGCAGCCAACCGGGGATATGAACCAAATCAATCCTGAAGCGTTTATCCGTCACAAAGACAAGGAGAACGTGTCATGATTTTTGCCAAGCATGAAAACGCTGCATCCACCGAAGACGAATTGCGGGATCTGGAAGAGCGCGATATTCGCGATGGCTGGCCTTATTCCGACACACCGGCAGCCGCCTCGGACGCGCCGGAAAATCGTGCTTACGGAGAAACCGCCGGTAATTTCGACCGTGATACCAATGGCGGCTACCGTATTGAAGAGGTCGATGCTTGCGGACAAGAAGAAGCGGTGAAGGATGGCTTGAGCCCCGCCACCATCGGCCGTGAAGACAGCGACGACATCGAAAGCCGCATTGCCGAACGGTTCGAGGCAGTCGACGACATGGTGCTCGACAATATCGAAATCAGCGTCGATGGCCATACAGCAACTCTGAGCGGCATGGTCGATACCAATGAAGAACTGCGAATGGCACCGCGTTTGGCACTGAGCGTTCCCGGTGTGCGTCATGTCATCAACGAGATCGAAGCCATGGGTGTCGATGCCCATCAGCCCGATGAGGACTGATGGTGTTTGTCATGCCGAGGGTCGAAAGCGCTCTTGCCCAATTGTAAGAGCTGCTTACGGCCCTATCCGGGGCGAAAGGCCGAGGCTGCCGCCGAGGTCGAACGCCAATGCCACATAAAAGAAGAAGCCGTCCTTCTGTTGTTTTGACGAAAAATCGGTCGGAACGATCGTGTTCGGATTGACGATATAAGCGGCACCGGCGTTGATAACACCCCTGCCGAACAGTCCCGTTCTTGCATGCACATCAAACATGAACGTGTCCTTCGACTGGCGCTGATTTAGCCCTGCCATGACCCGCCGGGCATTTGTTTCATATTGGGCGCGTTCCTCGCTAAGGGCGATGTAGTGGATCGAGGCACCAACCGTGGTGAGCGGATTTTCTGGCAGAAAGCCCGAATATTCGAGGCCGGCATAGGCTTCCCACGGATAGGACTGGCCTTCGCCGAGGGTGTGGAAGACACCCCCATAGAATGCCAGATTCTTCGGAACAGGACCACCGTTAGGATCGCTCCACAGGACTTTTCGAACCTGCCCATAAACGCCGTTGGTGCCATTCTTATGGGTGATGACAGTTGGCGTTGCGGAGCTGAATGTCGGATTTCCGGGCCCGTCATCGTAAAGTGCATCATTATAGGCGGCTGAGCGGCGATAAGCACCGATCTCAAATTTCAACGGATAAGGGTTATCTATGAACCTCTCTTCATGGATGATGTTGGCGACCGCGATATAGCCGTCGGTACTGCCCTTTTCCCAATCCCAACCATCGCCGTCCAGCCAGTTGTCAGTGTTGTTTTCAACGATGCCGAAGCCTGCCGTTGTGGTGGGCGTCATTTTATATGCGGCCCGCGCCCCCCAAACGGCAAGCCCAGCCTCCGGGAGATGGAGGGTTGCCCCTTGAGTGGAGTTGACGCAGGCGGGACCGTCGCAGAAGCCCCTGGTCAGGAAATTTTCCACAAGCCCCATGCGGCCAGCCTCGATCAGGAGACGATCATCGAAAAAATCCGCCTGGAATGTTAAGCGCGTGAGATCCGTGTCGGACTTGTCACGAACCGGCCCAACAAAGACATTTGCGTAGCCACCGACATTGTGAGCCGGAAAATTAAACGTTTCCGTGAGCCTTAAGCGAAAGTCAGGCGACAGATGACCCGTCACATCAAAGATTAATCCGCCATAGGCAGTTGAGCTGAATCCATATGTCGGTGAGCTCTGGTAGATGTTGAAATAGTCCAACCTGAGGTCGATTCCGTTATCATGAAGGGATTTTCCAATGGACGCCAAAGGGCCATCGTAGACCGGATCGGGAAGGTTCCCCAGGTTAGAAGGCACGTCGGCAACCAGAGCAGGCTGGGCCGCCACCGGGACGACGATTGCAAGCAGCACGATCAACCATGACGCACAAAACAGTTTTGCCGCATGGATACTGTATTCAAGCCCCCTCTGCGTCGCCAGACTGGCGACGGCACACGTCCTCTTTCCCTGTTTCAAGGCATCCTCCTCCTCTGGTAGATAGAGCGCGCGGCCTCCTACCGCGCGCTTCGGCTCAGTCAATTGACCGAGCCGTTCGATCAGGCCTGTCTTCCTCCAAACACCGGCCCTACAAACATTGGTCCCCAAAACATTGGGGAAAGGCTCAAGCCCAAGAAACACTGCCCCATCAAATGCTTCCCAAATCTGGATTGCGGACCCGGACCCTATCGTTCCATCCGATCCAACGCCGGGGCAGCCCAAGTCTCTCGCTAGGCCAGATCGGCGTCGCGACACCAGGAAGATTGAGGGGATGTTGTTTGGCCATACCGCTACAGGCTTTCAGCGCACAACGAAGCCATGCCGAAAAACATGAGACATAAACCCGATCTTTCTCAGCAAAAGACTGCTCTTTGCCCAAGATAAGGTTGGGAAGGGAGATCGCCGTCATCTCCATGACATGCCAGTCATCGATGATTTCCACCTGATCAGATTGCAACGCCATCATGGCTCAATGCTGCTTGTTGAATACTGACCGGTACGCTTTTGCGAAGGCCTGCAAAAGTCACGGCAGGATACACATGCGCTGTAACCATCAACGACCGACCACGATCGCGATTTACCCTGAATTTTATAGGGAACGTGTGGTGAGCATCTGCCTCTCACAACAGCCTGGAAAAATGCCCATAAAAAAACGCTCCCGGTTTCCCGGAAGCGCTGAAAAATTTAAAGAATAGAGAGAGTTAAATCAGACCGATTCCATTTGAACCGGGCAGACTCTAGCGCCACTGCTTCGGGTCGGTGGGGTTTTGGCAGCCATAGGGCGGCAGCATGGTGCTGAAATTGGCTTGCAGCTTGGCACAACCCCATTTGTTGAACGGGTCCGGCAGGCGGCTGTTAATGTCGATGCCGACTTCCTGATACGGGGTTTCCGTATTGGTGACATAGGTATACCAGCGCGAGCCAAAGAGCACGATAGCGGCGATTGCCATGATCAATATCAGGCGCAGCAGGCGTTTCATTCATTCATCCTTGTTGTTTCAGTAGAGTGGCTCAGCCAGCGAAAAACATCACCCAGCCGATATAGAGCCCGTTGGCAACCAGCAGGCAGAACACCGCAAACGATCCTAGGTCCTTCGCATTGCGGGCGACGATGGAAAATTCCGGTGAAATCCGGTCGATCACATCTTCGATGGCGGTGTTTAAAGCCTCGACGGCAAAAAGTACCAGCATCAACAGTAAAAAGCCGAGATAATAGACGGGCGCTGCACCCCGCAGCACGAGAAGCAGCAGGCCAACCCCGAATGCCAGCACTTCATGACGAAACGCGGCCTCGCGCCAAAGGCGGCACGCGCCCTGCATGGAATAGCGGGTAGCGGCGAAAAGATGAGCAAATCCGGTCTTTTTCTCGAAGGGTGCGGGTTTGCCGTCTTCTACATTCATGATGGGCGCCGTCCCAATGCCAAGCGTTTCAACAGAAGATGCCTCAATGGGTGCCGGCATTGGTCACGCCGGCCTGTTCGAAGGTCGCCATGCCCGCATGACAGGCCGCAGCCGCCTTGACGATGCCAGCCGCAAGGGCAGCACCCGTCCCCTCGCCCAGCCGCATGCCAAGCGCCAGAAGCGGCGTCTTGCCCAGCTTGTCGATGGCCTTCAAATGCCCCGGCTCCGCCGAGACATGGCCGATCAGGCAATGGTCAAGCGCAGAGGGATTGGCCGCTTTCAGCAGGGCGGCGGCGGCCGTCGCCACATAGCCGTCGATCAGCACGGGAATGCGCTCCATTCGCGCTGCAAGAATGGCGCCTGCCATGGCGGCGATTTCGCGTCCTCCCAGCCGACGCATCACTTCCAGCGGATCGGCAAGGTGATCGCGGTGAAATTCGACCGCCTGTTTGACCACAGCGATCTTGCGTTCCAGCATCTCGCCTTGTGAGCCGGTGCCAGGCCCGACCCAGTCTTCCGCCGCACCGCCGTAAAGCGCCAGGTTGATCGCAGCGGCAATGGTCGTATTGCCAATCCCCATTTCCCCAAGGCACAGCAGATCCGTACCACCGGCAATCGCTTCCATGCCGAAGGCCATGGTGGCCGCACAATCACGCTCCGAAAGGGCTGGCTCGACGGTAATATCTCCAGTCGGATAATCCAGCGCCAGATCGAAAATCTTCAGTCCGAGATCATGAGATACGCAGATCTGGTTGATCGCCGCCCCACCGGCTGCGAAATTCTCCACCATCTGCTGGGTGACGGAGGACGGAAACGGCGTAATACCATGCCGGGCCACGCCATGGTTGCCAGCAAAAATTGCCACCAGTGGACGGTTCACCGCCGGCGCACGGCCACTCCAGGCAGCAAGCCACATGGCGATTTCTTCCAGCCTTCCAAGCGAGCCCGGCGGCTTGGTCAATTGACGGTCGCGGTCACGGGCCGCCACAAGCGCATGGCTGTCAGGCCCTGGCAAATCACGCAGCAGCACTCGGAAATCGTCAAACGGCAGGCCGGTTACACTCATCAGGCAGGCTTTCTTGTCTTTTGCTCAGGCGGATTTGGCGCCTTTCTTAATGCATAAATTCCGAAATCGGAATCGATTCGGACAGAAATTTATCGATGGGCGAAAAAACTGCGCTCAGCCTGTTTTCACAAACGCCATGAGACACCAATTTTACGGGCGGCATCTGCGTTGAAACCACCTGTCCGGCCTTCGATGCGGCTGGCAAATACTGGCAGGCAAACTATATATCAAACAGCAAAAAAGCCCCGGATTCGACGTGGTTTCCCTTCAGGCAACCTGAGTCGAAGCCGAAGAATGAATAAAGAGTGGACGACGTTGATGACCCTGACTGCACTTGTCGATGATCTCGCCCGTTCGCTCGGCTTCCTCAGCCGCCTGCCGATCTCGTCACGGTTTTTCCAAAACCATTCCGGCGAAATGAGCCGCACACCACGGGCCTTTCCGCTGGCAGGTGCAGTCATTGCCGCCCCGGCGGGCCTGTTGCTGGCGCTGACGCTGGGCCTTGGCGCCAGCAGTCTGGTCGCCGCTTTTGCAGCAATTGGTTTGCAAGTTTTGCTGACAGGCGCTCTGCATGAGGACGGCTTTGCCGACACAGCCGACGGCCTCGGGGGTTCCAGTCGCGAAAAAGCGCTGGACATCATGAAAGACAGCCGGGTCGGTACCTTTGGAGTTTTAGCCCTGGTGTTCGGCGTAGGTCTGCGGGTCACAGCGCTGGCCTCGCTGGTCAATAGTCTCTCCCCCATCCATGTTGCGCTGGTGATGATCGGCATTGCCGCCGTCAGCCGGGCGCTGATGGTTTGGCATTGGCATGCCCTGCCCCCGGCAAAACCCGATGGTGTCGCCGCATCGCTCGGCAAGCCGGAGGATAACACGCTGTATGCCGCCCTGTTCCTCGGCTTGGCCGTCGCGGTCGTCACCATCGCGCCCGTCGCCTCTTTTCATCCGCTGGCGGTGATGCTCGTCGCAAGTGGCGCAGCCGCCTTCGCGGCCAATCGGTTGGTCTTACGAAAGCTGGGAGGCCAGACTGGCGATACCCTAGGGGCAACCCAACAGATTTGTGAGATTGTCGCGCTGGCCAGTATCGCCATGGCCTTGTAAGAGATCAACATGACAACCGCTCAAGCCTCTCCGCCCTGCGCCACCTCGCCTTGCATTGGCATCTGCACTCTCGACGAGACCAGTGCATTCTGCCTGGGCTGCAGGCGCAGCCTGGACGATATCGCCAATTGGTCGCGCTATAGTGAGCAGCAACGGACGGCAATCATGCTGAGCTTGCGAGGGTCTCTGCCGGTAGAACAGGATTAGACCATGAAGCTCGGTGGGTTTGGCATTGTCATCGGCATCCTGCTCGCAGGCACTGCGGTTTTGCTCATCAACCGCGATAGCGGCCAGAGCTTCGGCATGGATAATGACGACTTCGCCCGTGTCGTTACCCTCCTGCCTTTCGCGCTGATGCTTTCAGCAGGCATTGTCGCCAGCCGCCAGAACCTGGGCCAGAACCTGCGATTTGCGGCCGCCTGGGTGCTCGTCGCGCTGATCCTTGTCACCGGTTATATCTACCGAAACGATGTCGCTTCCGTCGCTGACCGGGTGCTGGCCGGACTGGTTCCAGGTCGTGCGGTCGTCACCACGACCGGCGATGGCCAAAGCCAACTCATGCTGCAAAGAGGCTCCTCCGGACATTTTTCGGCGACCGTCAGCATTAACGGTGTCGATATCCCAATGATGATCGATACCGGCGCCAGCGCCGTGGTGCTGCGAGCCGAAGATGCCACCAGGCTCGGCATCAATATTGAGGACTTGACCTATAGCGTCACCGTCAGCACCGCCAATGGCGAAGCACTGGCCTCCCCCTTGCGCCTACGGCAGGTGGCCATTGGACCCGTGATCCGGGAAAATGTCCGCGCCCTGATTACCCAGCCGGGCCGAATGGATGGCAGCCTGCTCGGCATGAGTTTTCTATCGACACTAGACAGCATCCAGATCCGCGGCGATGAATTGCGCCTGACGGACTGATATAAAGAACCATTGAAGCTGACAGCTCGTCTTCCTTTTTCGAATACCTCAAGCTTTTGATAGGTGAGTTTGTCCGAGGACAAGTGAAAGCCAGTTTTTCCGAAGGACGAACGAAATACGAGAAACGAGTGACTGTTTGGTTCAATCTGGACCTGAACAATTCTGGTTCCGTCGCAAAACCAGGGCCCCGCGATAATCCAGACGCTTCCGAAATGCAAACAACACGCCCTGTATCATCGTATAGGTCTGGTTTCCCGTTGGCAGATGGGCATTGTCACGCGCATCTACCATAAACCGTTCAAAAATCCTCGCTTGCATGTTGGATTTCCATGGGTATTGGCATTTTACTGTCCTTCATTCTGGGCATTTTAGATTTGTCAGCAAAAATTGGACTCCGTTCGGATCAATCCGACACATCAACAAAAACTTAAAACATCGTGCTAATTCCGATTTCTGCACGATGCGCTAAGGTTTAACCGTCACACATTCAGCAAATGCTTCATGACCCTGTCTACATGGCGGGCAGACCAGTGCTCCAATGGGGTTCCCTGTACAGTCTGGTTAAAGGCCCCAAGCGCAGAACCGGTGTAAATAGCATAGTCTACGACGCGGTCCGGTTGCGCACGTTGGGCGAGAAAAAAGCTCTCGCTGATATAATCCGAAAAGACTGCCGCCATTTGCGCCTTGGGAGACAGGCTCGCTATCGCAGTCTGACCCGGGCGGGTTTTGCTGTGCTGCACCGCCTCGTCAAAGGTTTTGTGCAAAATGGTTTTCTCCACACTTTGCCGTGTGGCGGGGGGCACATCCTGCATCGCCTCATAGTCGCGCCAAAGCCCCAGCAATCTTGACGCTCGTGCAGGGAAAAACACACCGCGTTTGAGCATACGGGCGCGCATGCCATAGGCACATTCGCCTTTGATCAGGCTATCGCAGGCCTGATGCAGCGCCACCAGCGAGGCAGAGCAGGCCGTATCAATCACCATGCTCGGGCCGCGGAAATCGCCAAAATAGGACAATTGGTTGGCAATACCGGAGCGATTGGCGAGAACCGTAAAATGCTGCCCCAATGCCGCATGGTCGGCAGCAAGAAAAGCATAATCATCCCACATGGCACCGACAAAAACGCCAACATCACGCCCGCCCGCACCAAAGCGCGGCTTGGGCAAACGCGAAAGCGGATAGCCCGCATCTTCCAGCGCTGCCCAACCCGCCTGAAGGAACAACCGCTCCTGCGGGTCCATCAGCTTGGCCTGTGCAGGCGATATCTGGAAGAACAGGGAATCGAAGCAATCGGCATGGTCAAGAAAACCACCCCAACGTCCGTAACTTGTGCCCGGCTTGTCCCGCTCGGCACTATAGACCGCCTCGATATCCCAGCGTGAGGCAGGAACCTCTCGCACAGAATTGCGCCCTTCCACCAGATTCTTCCAGAAACTGGACAGGTCCTCTGCATCGGGATAGGTGCCGCTCATGCCGATAATGGCAATGTCTCGACTTCCCGCCTGCGGGTCATCCTCCTGTTTGCCACGAATGGATATCGATGGCAGAGCGGCGGGCATGGATTTTACTGAAGGATCAGCCGATACAGCCTCTGCGGGAGCGATCACATTTTCGGGCGGCGCGATCTTACGCAAGCACTGCTTGACGTCATCGGCGTGCTCAAGGAGCAGATGGGCGGCAAGGGCGGCAATATCAGGAAACTCGAACAGGGCCGTACTGCGCAGACGGGGGAAATCCTTGCCCAGAAACGCAATCGTCTCCATGATCAGAACCGAATCCAGACCATAATTGACCAGCGCCTGTTGCACATCAATAGCCTGCGCAGGCATCTTCAGCACACGGCCAGCCATATCACGCAGGTATAATCGCCGTCCGCCAAGGCTTTTGAAAGCGGTTTCAGCAGCACCGCGCCGACGCCTTCACCCGGGACATAGCCGGTGCCATCGGCACCAAAGGAGCGGCAGCGGCCATCCACAGACAGATAACGCCCCTGGCTGAGAAACACATATTTATACGGATGGACCGAAAGATTGACACCACCCGCCAGCGCCATATCGCACTCGCCATTGGCAAGGCTTTGGCAGGCAAGATGAATGGCCGTGAGCGAGGAGGAACACATTGTATCCACGGCAAAGCTCGGGCCTGTGAGATCCATGATATAGGACACACGATTGGCAATCGATGCGTAGGAGGAATTCGCCACCGGCGTTTCACCATCCAGCACCGCCGAATAAAGCTGGTACTCGCCGTACATCACCCCGACGAAGACACCCACCGGCTGCTGTGCCACATCGGCACGGCGATACCCTGCATCCTCAAACGTATGCCAGGCCGTTTGCAGAAACTGACGTTCCTGTGGGTCCATCAATTCCGCCTGTCGGGGCGAAATGCCGAAAAACAGCGGATCAAACCGATCCACTTTATCCAGAAAACCGCCCCATTTGGCATAGGCCTTGCCAGATGCGCCGGGGTTTTTGTCGAAATAGCGCTCCTGACGCCAGCGTTCCCGCGGGATTTCCTCAATGCAATCGAGCCCACCGCTCACATTTTCCCAGAATTCCTGGAGTGTATTGGCCTTCGGGTAACGGCCAGCAAGACCGATGATCGCCACAGGATCGCCAGAACGGTGGTTGTTCTGGATCGATGGCTGATGGCGTTCTACTGGTTCCGACACCACAACCACAGGCACAATCGCGGCGGGTTGCGGCGGTGGAGCGACGGCATCCAGCCTCTTCAGTCCGCTGAGATAGGCGGCAATATCTCCCAGCGTTCTATATTCGAAAAACAGGGTTTTCGAGAGATTGTCGAAATGCTTTTCAAGCTGCCGGTTGAGCTTGGAGATCACCAGCGAGTCGATGGCAAAATTATCAAGCGATGTGTCAAACGTGATTTCCGAAGGATCGAGCCGGGTCACATCCACCATCAACTTGATAAGCAGGTCTTCAGCCTGTTTCAACTTCGTCGCGTCGCTGTCAACAGCGGGTACTGTTTCAACAGCCTGTGGCTGGATTTGCGGACTTGAGAGATAGCCGCCCGTCCCATGGGTCAGCGCCGAAAATCGCAGCAGATCGCCGTAGGCCACCACAACAGGCCCCTCATACTCAAGGGCCTCAGTCAATGCATGCAGACCCTGTGGCGTTGGCATGTCGACAAGACCACTGAGTTGATACAACCGATCAGCGGAGTCCTCGCCCTGCTCCATGCCTCCCTCCAGCCAGAAAGGCCAGGCGATGGATATTGTTTGTCCTTTCGCCAGCCCAGCGCTGACCTTGTGCTGGCGGCGGGCAGCATAAAGATCCATATAGGCATTGGCGAAGGCATAATCGCTTTGACCTTGGGAGCCGCACACACCCATGATTGATGAGAACAGCACGAAACGGTCCAGTGGCTGATCCACAGTGGCCTGATCGAGGTTAAGGGCACCCTGGATTTTGGGAGCCAGAACCTCTTCCATCTCCTCTGGTGTTTTGCCAAGAAAATAGCGATCACGGATCGTCCCCGCCAGATGGAAGACCCCACCAATCGGGCCGTGATTGTCCCCAATCCACTGCACAAGGGCTTTAACGGCAGCCGGATCAGCAACGTTGCACTGGCGATACACCAGTTTATCGGGGCTGATTTTCAGCGCTTTCAGCCGCTTGCTCACCTTCTTCTCATCTGAGCGACCGACGAGAACAATCTTTTCGGCGGCCTTGTCCGCGAGATAGCGGGCAATGGTCAGACCAACGCCACCGGCTCCACCGGTAACCAGTTGCACACCCGTTGGCCTCCACGTGGTTTGAGCATGCTCAATCAGAGGCTGATGGATCAGTTGCAGGACGTTTCCCGCCTCATGGCGGGTCTGAATGATACCGCTGTCAATGGCTGCTAAAACGGGTGGTATCAATGGCTTTTGGACAGTGTCCAGCCCCACGACTTGGATACGCAAGTCCGGCATTTCAAAACGTAGACTGAGCGCAAATGCGCTTACAGCACCATGTTCGGGCCTCGGCCTGGCGTCATCCAATGGGTGGGCATAGACGAGTTCAACCTGCTCTTGAAAGTGCCCCTGGACAATCGCCTTGCTTAACAAGGCCAGCGGCTGGATTGCCAGTTGCCCCCCAAGATTGTCTGTTCCGGACGCCTTACCCAGGAAAGACCAGAGCATCACGATCCGGCCCGACAAATGACCACGACTTTGTAAAAGTGCGAGCAGCTGTTCGTAATCGGCCAAGCGATGACGATCGATAGCGATCACATCGGATTTCTGGCTATGAAAGCTCTTGCCGGGGACCACACAGGTGATGCGATTTGCGCCAAATTGGGCGATATGGCTTTTGGCCTCGGCCTGAGAGCCGCAAAACAGCAAAACTCTCGACCCATCGTCAGCATCCACTTTTTGGGTCCGCGCAAGACCGATCTCCTGCCATACGGGACGAAACAGGCCAAGCGCAGCTGCCTGAGGACGCGAAGAACGCGCTTTGAAGGAAAAGCTGCGCAATTGCGCCAGCACGCACCCGTCAGCATCGACAAGCGTGAGGTTGAGGGTAACCAATGGATCGCCGCTCCGGCCCGAGACGATTTGCACATGGCAAAGGCACTCCGCAGTAAGCGGCGCATAAACAACAAGTTCCTGTATGGCGAACGGCAGGTAGTCGGCGCGGCTTTTTTCTGCCAGATGGGCGAGAAACGCCGCAGCACCCTGCAAAGCACCGTCAATCAAGGCCGGGTGTAATTCGTAATCCGCTGTGGTTTCAATGGCTGAGGTTGTTAACTTCAGTTGGATCAGGGCCTCATGACCATTGCAAAACAGGCCCCGCACGCTTCTGAGGCTGTCACCATAATCCAACCCGGTGGATGCCAGCAACGCATAGCAACCTTGCGCCGAAAGCATCACGCCGCAGGCGCGTTCAATCGCCACAAGATCAAGCGGTTCAGGCGCGGCAGCGGAGTGCTGCGCCACCAACGTGCCAATCGCCACGGAAGCATTATTCTGCACGTCTGCGATTTGAAACTGAAACCCTTTGGCATTCTCCTGCATCGACACAAGAATTTCCTGATTGCCAGCGGCAAACGGCAGGATCTGCTCAAAAGACAGGTTCTCTATTCGATCGAAACGCCGTTCAACAATCTCTCTGCCAGCCCGCAAGGCCCAATCCATCATAGAGGCAGCTGGGGCAATCGGTGCCGCATCCAACATGTGATCCGAGATCAGACGATCCTGACCAATCTGAAGCGTGATGGGTGTCCAGAGAGCTTGTACCGCAATGTCCGGCACTGAATGAACTGTCTTGCCTGATTGGTCTGCGGCGCCACCAGATGTTGCCTGCGTACCCGGATCAGCAAATACGATTGTTTTGGCGGGCAGCCAGCAACGCCGTCCCTCAAAGACATAGGTTGGCAGCGAAATTCTATGGTACGTTTCATTTGCGAAAAAATGCTCCCACTCGATCGTCACACCCGATCGCCAGGCTTGCTCCACCCCTTCCAGCACATCCAAATTGGCGAGGCGAACATGGGTCCCTTGCCCGGAATGTTCAACAACAAGGCGCGCAAGCTCGCCCACCTTGTCATCAGCCAGCGCCTCTACCGCTGCCTCAAGGCTGATTTCGCCCAATCCATAGAATGCTGCCAGTGCCCCGGCACCCGTGCCAGACACGTGGTCTGGCGTGATGCCGTAAAGCTTCCAGAGGGCGCAAATCGCCGCCTGATAGACAAAAGCCGCACGCGCCGGGGTATTGGCAGGAATGCCAAAACGAGTGATCCGATCGATTTCTTCAGAAAAGCGGGAATCAAACTGTCCAGCGCGGGTCGCAGCCTGTTCAAAATCATCAAGTCTTGCATCAAAATCAAAGACAAGCTTGCCAATTGCCGAACTGTGACTGAGCACCCGACTGCCTGAAAGAGCGGCCTCTTCCAATGCCGCGATGGCACGTTCAACGCTCTCACACCGAATGGCGAGCCGATAGGCGAAGTTGCGGCGTCCACGGGCAAGTGTAAA